>JAYTHT010000028.1:0-7080 GCA_043732365.1 Novosphingobium sp.
GCACCCCGGCGGGCACAGCGATGGTGCGGCTGGTGATCAATACCGGATCGCTCGACGAACGCGATGATCAACGCGGCCTGGCGCATTTTGTCGAGCATATGGCGTTCGAAGGCAGCACCCATGTGCCAGAGGGTGATATGATCAAACTGTTGCAGCGCGCCGGGCTGGCATTTGGCGCCGACACCAATGCGTTGACGTCGTTTGAACGCACGATCTATCAACTCGACCTGCCGCGCGCCGATCCGGCGCTGCTGAACACCGCGCTGATGCTGATGCGCGAAACCGCGAGCGAATTGCGCTTTGCGCCGGGCGCGGTTGATCGTGAACGCGGCGTGGTCCTGTCCGAACTGCGCGAGGGCAAAGGCTATACGCTGACCGACTGGCACGATATGGCGCAATTCCTCTATCCCAAGGCGACGTATATTCAGCGGCTGCCGATCGGGACCGAACGCAGCATCGCCAAAGCCGATGCTGCCGCGCTGACCGCGTTCTGGCGCGCGCATTACCGGCCTGATCGCGCGACCGTGGTCGTGGTGGGCGATTTTCCGGCGGCGACGATCGACGCCGCGATTGCCACGCATTTTGGCAATTGGCGCGCCGATCCCGCCCCGCCGCCGGGCCGGATCGATGCGGGCCGCGTGGATCGGGACCGGCACGACCGTGTCGATATCTGGACCGACCCGGCGCTGAGCGAGCGGGTGACCGCGTCGCGCCACGGACCCTGGCTGGATGAGCCCGACACGATTGCCAACCGGCGCCGCGCGCTGTTGCGCAACATCGGCTATCGCATTGTCAATCGCCGGTTTCAAAGCCTGTCGCGCCGGGCCGATCCGCCGTTTCATGGCGCCGGGTTTGGCACCGCAGACGTGTTTCATTCCGGTCGCACAACCAATCTGGTGGTCGATACCGAGGATGGCAAATGGCGCCGGGGCCTGATCACCGCCATCGCCGCACTGCGCCAGGCGCTGGCGCAAGGGTTCACCAGCGCCGAACTGGACGAACAGTTGGCCGATCTGCGCGAAGGGTTGGAAAACGCGGCAGCCGAGGCGCAGACCCAGTCGGATGCGACATTGCTGCGTACCGCGCTGGCAGTGGTGACCGATGACAAAGTACCCGCAACGCCCGCCGACGCGCTGGCGCGGTTCAACGCCTTTGCCCCGACGATCACGCCTGCGCGCGTGCTCGATGCCTTGCGCAGCGATGCGCTGCCGCTCGCTGCGCCGTTGCTACGGTTTCAGGGTCGCCATGCGCCAAAGGGCGGCGCCGACGATCTGCGCCGCGCCTGGGCCGAGGGCAAAGCGGCCCCGGCGGCAGTATTCACGGCGGTTGCCGGGCAGTTTGCCTATGGCGACGTTGGGCCGCCGGGCGCTATCGTGTCGGATCAGCGCGATCCGGCGCTGGGCATACGCATGGTACGTTTTGCCAATGGCGTGCGGTTGAATTTGCGTCACACCGATCTCAATCGTGATCGTGTAAGTGTCAGCCTCGCGCTGGCGGGCGGGCAACCGCTGGCGACGCGCGCCGATCCGCAGGCAGTGACGATGGTTTCAGCTCTGGCGCAAGGCGGCCTCGGCAAACACAGCGCCGATGATCTGCAAACGCTGATGGCGGGGCATTCGGTCGGCGGATCGTTGCAAACGTCGGGCGATGCCTTTGTCGCGGCGGCCGACGTCACACGGCGCGATCTGGCGCTCGAATGCGCGTATCTGGCCGCGATGGTCCGCGATCCGGGCTATCGGCCCGAAGCCGAGCTGACGTTTCATGAGGCGATTGCCAATATGATCGTGCGCCGCGATGCGACCCCGCGTGCGGCGCTAGCGAATGCGCTGGGCGGGATTGAAAGCGATGGCGATCCGCGCTTTACGCTGGCCGGGATCGAGACCTATCGCGCGCTGAATTTCGCCAAATTGCGCAGTGCGATCGGTGATCGGCTGGCGCATGGTGCGATCGAGATCGGCATGGTTGGCGATCTGGATGAAGACAGCGCGATCGCCGCAGTCGCGCGCACATTCGGCGCGTTACCTTTGCGCGAACCCGATTTCCGGACCGACCCCGCCGCATTGCAACGCCGGTTCACCGATCGGCGAGGACCTGTGGTGGTCGGCCACAAAGGCCCCCTGGCGCAGGCGATCGTACGGCTGGAATGGCCGACCACCGACGACCATGACGAACGGCTGGAACTGACGCTCGACATGGTCCAGGCGATGGTCACGATCGCGGTCGAGGACACTTTGCGCGAAGCCATGGGCAAGACCTATTCGCCGCGCGCGTCGTCGTCGCAATCGGATCTGTGGCCGGGCTGGGGCACATTTGCGGTGCAGGCATCGGTGACCACGGGCGATGTCGATGCGACGCGTGCTGCGATCCGCAAGACGATGGCGACGCTGATCGCCGCGCCCGCCGATCCGGACCTGATTGCGCGCGCGCGGGCGCCGCTGGTGGAACGGATCGACAATTCGCTGAAAGGCAATGGCAGCTGGCTGTCGCTGGTCGCGCGCGCACAGACCAGGCCCGACCGGATTGCGCGGCATCTGGCCGCAAAGGCGATATTGATGAGCCTGACTGCGGCGGACATGCAGGCGGCGGCGGCGCGGTATCTGCAACCCGATGGTGCCATCGAAATGCTGGTGCTGCCGGCTGGTGGAAAAATTGCTCAAAAAAATGGCCAAAAAAATGGGACTTGATCCGTGTTGTCTTTTGACCTGCGCGGTTGTGGCGTCATGATGCGGCCATGACCAAGCCATGACGACTCTGGCCGACCTGCCCGCCACCGCGCTTGCCACCGCGTTCGCCAGCGGTGCGCTGTCGCCGGTCGAAGTGATCGAGGCTGTGCTGGCGCGCGTTGACTCCCGCGATGGCGTGCTGTGTGCGACATATGCGATCGATCCGGACGGCGCGCGCCACGCGGCGCGCGGCGCAGAGGCGCGCTGGCGCAATGCCACAGCGCTGGGTCCGCTCGACGGGGTGCCGGTCACGATCAAGGAAATGATTGCGACCAAAGGCGTGCCAACACCGATGGGCACGGCGGCGGTGGCGCTGACACCCGCACTGGATGACGCCCCGGTGGCGGCGCGGTTGCGCGCGGCGGGCGCGGTTATTTTCGCCAAGACCACTGCGCCCGATTACGGGATGTTGTCATCGGGCCTGTCGAGTTTTCACCCGCTGTCCCGCAACCCGTGGGACCACAGCCGCACCCCCGGCGGATCGAGCAGCGGCGCGGGAGCGGCGGCGGCGGCAGGGTATGGCCCGTTGCATGTTGGCACCGATATCGGCGGGTCGATCCGCCTGCCCGCCGGGTGGTGCGGGGTGTTTGGATTGAAACCATCGAATGGGCGCGTACCGATCGATCCGCCCTACCTGGGCCGGGTCGCCGGGCCGATGACGCGCACGGTGGCTGATGCCGCGCTGATGATGACCGCGATCACCCAGCCGGATGCGCGCGATTTCATGAGCCTGCCGCCCGCAGACTTGCCGTGGATGGACCTGGGCTGCGATGTCGCGGGATTGCGCATTGGCCTGATGCTCGATGCGGGCGCCGGCACGCCGACCGAACCCGCCGTGCGCGCTGCGGTCGAGGCGGCGGCCCGCGTATTCCAAGCGGGCGGCGCGATTGTCGAGCCGGCCGTCCCGTATCTGACGCCGGCCATGCTCGATGGTTTTGACACGTTTTTTCGCACGCGGTTCTGGGCGGTAACCCGGGACCTGCCGCGCGAACGCTACGAATTAATCCTGCCCTATATCCGCCAATGGGTCGAAGGCGGGGCGCAGACGACCGGGCTGGAATTGTATGAGGGCTATCAACACCTGATGGCGATCCACGAGGTCGGCGTGCGGTTCAGCCAGAGGTTCGACTTCGTACTGTCCCCGGTCGCGCCAATGCCCGCTTTCGCCGCGCATTTGCCCGGTCCCAACAATGATCCAGCGCACCCGTTCGACCACATTGCCTTTACGATGCCCGCCAACATGACACAACAACCCGCCGCCTCGATCGATTGCGGCCAGACGCCTGATGGCCTGCCGATCGGATTGCAGATCATCGGGCGCCGGTTTGACGATATCGGCGTGTTGCGGATGGCCCATTGGTACGAACAGGCGCGCGGAGAGTGGCGCGCTTGGCCTTGCGCCTGACGCCTGGCAGAGGCATAGGCCGACCAACCGATGGTTCAGACGAAAGTGTGCGAGCGATGAAAGTGCGTGTTCATGTCAGCCTGAAAAACGGCGTACTCGACCCCCAGGGACGCGCGATTCATCACGCGCTTGAGGGCATGGGTTTTGCAGGCATCAACGATGTGCGCGCCGGACGCCTGATCGAACTGGATCTGGCCGACGATGTGACCGACGCGGCGATCGACGAGATGTGCGCAAAGCTGTTGGCCAATCAGGTGATTGAAAACTACCGCATTGAAAAGGTGGGATAACCATGGGATTCAACGCTGCTGTCATCACTTTCCCGGGCTCAAATTGCGATCGCGACATGGCTGTCGCGATCGAAGAGATTACGGGCGGGACCGTTCACCGGGTATGGCATGGCGACAGCGATCTGCCAGAGGGGCTCGATTTCATCGCACTGCCGGGCGGGTTTTCCTATGGCGATTATCTGCGGTCGGGCGCAATGGCGGCGCGGTCACAGATCATGCAGGCGATCGTGACTCAGGCGGCGCGCGGGGTTGCCGTGCTCGGTGTGTGCAACGGGTTTCAGGTGCTGGCCGAAGCGGGGTTGCTGCCCGGCGCTTTGTTGCGCAACAGCGGCCAGCGGTTTGTGTGCCGCGACATCGCGCTGACCGTGGGCACCAGCCAGTCGCTGTTTACCAACGGCTATTTCAAGAACCAGCGGATCACGATCCCGGTCGCGCATCACGACGGCAATTTCTATGCCGATGCCGCGACGCTCGACCGGCTGGAAGGCGAAGACCGCGTGGCCTTCCGCTATGCCGAACCGGTCAACGGATCGCAGCGTGATATCGCCGGCGTGTTGAACGATGCGGGCAATGTACTGGGCATGATGCCGCACCCCGAACGCATGATCGAACCCGCGCATGGTGGCAGCGATGGCCGGGTGCTGTTTGAAAGCGTGTTGCGCGCCGTCGGCGTAGCGGCCTGAATTACGCGGCAGCGTCGGTGTTTAGGGGCAGCATATCCTCGGCGCGTTGCACCGGTTCTGGCTTGGCCGCGACCAGATCAGAGGCATCCTCGGGCGCCATCGGGCGGCCGAAATAATAGCCCTGGATCTTGCGGCAGCCCAGTTCGCGGACCGTGGCCAGTTCGTCTTCGGTCTCGACCCCTTCGGCGGTGGTCGACATTTCCAGGCTATCGGCCATGGCCACGACCGCGCGCACAATCGCCAGGCTTTCGGGATTTTTGCGTGCCGCGCCCTGAACAAAGCTGCGGTCGATCTTGATCGTCGAAAAACGGATCTTGCGCAAATAGCCCAACGACGAATACCCGGTCCCAAAATCGTCGAGCGCCACCCCGCAACCCAGCCCGATGACCCGCCGCAACGTTTCCAGCGCGGCCGTGCCATCGCGCAAAAACACCGTCTCGGTCACTTCGATTTCCAACCGGTGCGGTGCTAATCCGCTGGCGGCGAGCGCAGAGACGACAGTCTGGGCAAAGGCCCCGTCAAGCAGTTGTTCGCCCGAAACATTGACCGAAATCTTTATCGGATCGGGCCAGCGTGCCGCTTCCACGCAAGCTGTGCGCAGCACCCATTCGCCGATCGGCACGATCAGTCGGGCCTGCTCGGCCACCGGAATGAATTTCACCGGGCTGATCGGCCCATGTTCGGCACTCGTCCAGCGCGCAAGCGCCTCAAAACTAAGCACTTTGCTCGTTATGGCATCGACCACCGGCTGATATGCCAGCGAAAATTCTTTGCGTTCCAGCGCATTGCGCAAAGCCAATTCGAGCACGCGGCGCCGTTCGGCGTCGGTGTGCAGCGACGGTTCGTAGCAGAAATGCGCGCCGCCGCCATCATCCTTGGCACGGTACAACGCGAGATCGGCATTACGCATCAGCGTTTCGATCGTCATCCCGTCGCGCGGTCCGATCGCCGAACCCACACTGGCGCCGATATACAGCACATGGTGATCGACCATAAACGGCATGGACAGACCGCTGATAATCCGTTGTGCCACAGCCTGAATCTTGTCGCTATCGACCTTTTCGCTCAACACCACGGCGAATTCGTCGCCGCCCAGTCGTCCGCACAGTCCGGCCTCACCCACCAGCGATTCGAGCCGCCCGGCGACCAGTTCCAGCAGACGATCGCCGACCATATGGCCGAGCGTATCGTTGACGGCCTTGAACCGGTCGAGATCGATCATCAAAAATGCGCAACGGCTGCGAAACTGATCCGCGCGGCGCATTCCGGCATTGAGCGATTCGGTCAATTGCAATCGGTTGGGAAGCCCGGTCAGCGTGTCGAACCGCGCCAGATAGGCAATCTGTTCCTCGTTTTCGCGGCGCTCTGTCACATCCGATCCAACCCCTCGAAAGCCGACAAAAACACCGTTTTCGTCAATGCGCGGGCTGGCCGACAACTCCCACCAGCGGGTCTGACCTTTCAGCGTGGCGCGCACCATCAGGTTGCTGAAACTTTCGCGCCGTTTCAACCGTTCGGCCAGATCGTGCAGCGAAGAATGGAAAAAGCCGGTGTCCCAGCTTTCGCCCGCGATCAACTGCACCAGCGGCTTGGCCTCGATATCTTCGGAATCTTCGCCCAGCGCAAAGGCAAAGCGTGGCGACACATTGCGCACGCGGCGCGCCGGATCAACCTGCCACAGCCAGTCGGCCTCGCCCTCTTCAAATTCGCGCAGCAGTAGCGAGACGACTTCGCCCTTGTCGACCAGCCCAGCCTCTGACAGCCGGGCATCGAGCGTCGTGCGTGCAGTTTCAAACGTGCCCACCATGATAAACACCAGGAAACTGACCGCCACGGCCGCCCCGGTCAATTCGCCATGGATTATAAATCCGACGACCCCGGAAAGCCCGAGCACCAAGGCAAACACTTCGGCACCCAGCGGCACCGCCGCCAGCGCAAACGCCATCCCCGCCATCAGCGTGGCCATGATCGCCCAGACG
>JAYTHT010000029.1:0-2044 GCA_043732365.1 Novosphingobium sp.
TTTATCACCGTCGATACAGAATTCATGCGCGAAAACACATTCTGGCCCGAACTGTGCCTGGTGCAGATCGCCGATGACAAAGAGGCCGCCGCGATCGACCCGATGGCATCGGGCATCGACCTGACGTCGCTGTTGAACCTGCTGACCGACAACGAAGATGTGCTCAAGGTGTTTCACGCCGGCGGGCAGGATGTGGAAATCATCTACAACCTGACAGGGCGCACCCCCCACCCGATTTTCGACACGCAGATCGCGATGATGGCGATAAGCCAGTCCGAACAGATCGGCTATTCCAACCTGGTTGAAAGCTGGCTGGGCTTTTCGGTCGACAAAGGTGCGCGGTTTACCGACTGGTCGCGCCGCCCGCTGACCGAGCGCCAGATCGAATATGCGATCGGCGATGTCACGCATCTGTCAAAGATTTTTCCGCGCATGCTGAAACGGTTGATCCGCACCGGGCGCGGTGAATGGCTCGATATCGAAATGGAAAAACTGGCCGATCCGGCCAATTATCGCAGCGATCCGGAAACCGTCTGGCTGAAAATCCGGCCGCCCAGTCGCAACCATGCCGTGCTCGGCCGGTTGAAAGCGCTGGCCGCTTGGCGTGAGATCGAGGCGATGGACAAGAACATTCCGCGCGGACGGATCATGCGGGACGAAACCCTGGCCGATCTTGCCAGTCATGCCCCCCGCGAACAGGCCGATCTGGCCAAAGTGCGCGGGTTGTCGAGTGGGTGGCGCGACAACGAAATTGGCCGCCGGTTAATGCAATGCATCGCCAATGCGCAACCGCTGACCGACGCCGAACTGCCGCCGCGCGCGCCGCGGGGTGCGCCGCTGGGCAAAGAGGGCGCGCTGGTTGCCGATCTGCTGAAGCTGTTGCTGAAAATCCGCAGCCGCGAAATTGATGTCGCCTCGCGCCTGTTGGCGCGCAGCGACGATCTGGAGGCGCTGGCCGCCGGGCAGCGCACAGGACTGGCGATCCTCGAAGGCTGGCGATTTGAACAGTTTGGCCGTGACGCGCTCGAACTGGTCGAAGGCAAAGTCGCGTTTGCCGTGGTGCGCAACAGGCTGAAAATGGCGCACATCGATGACATCGGCAACAATGACGCTGACGAACCCGAGGTCGTGAATGAAGACGACGATGATGGGCTGTTCAAGCCGATTGACGCCGACGAGCCCGAAGGCAGCGCGGAAAACGCCGGAGATAGCGAAGCCTGATGGCGATTTACCTGCCGACACTCAAACAGTTGCAATATCTGTGCGCGTTGCACGAACATGGGCATTTCGGCCGGGCGGCCGAGGCGTGCTTTGTATCACAATCGACGCTGTCGGCGGGGTTGCGCGAACTCGAATCGCTGCTCGATGTGGTCCTGGTCGAACGCACCCGGCGGGTGGTGCGATTTACCCCGCTGGGCAACCAGGTCGTTGCAAAGGCACACCGCCTGTTGCGCGAGGCGGAGGAATTGTCCGAACTCGTCCTGTCGCACGCGGTGCCGCTGGCGGGCGAATTGCGGATGAGCGTGATCCCGACGATTGCGCCATTCCTGTTGCCGCGCATTCTGCCCCGGCTGCGCGCCGAGCGCCCGCAATTGCGCCTGTTCCTGCGCGAAGAACCAAGCGCGGCGGCAATCGAATCGCTGCATCACGGGCGCGCCGATTGCGTGTTGCTGGCGCTGCCGTTTGCGACTGGCGATGTCGATTCGCAGCATCTGTTCAATGATCCGCTGCTGATCGCGATGCCGCATGATGATCCCCGCGATCCACCGCAAATGATCGCCCCATCATCGATCGATCAAAACCGCCTGCTGCTGTTGGAAGACGGGCATTGTTTGAAAGACCACGCGCTGGCTGCCTGCAACCGGCCCGAACTGAGAGCCAGCGCGACGATGATCGGCACGTCGCTGCACACATTGGTGCAAATGGTCGACAATGGTCTGGGCCTGACGATGCTACCCGAAATGGCTATCAATGCAGGAATTTTGGCAGGGACGCGCGTCGTTGCCCGCCCCTTGATCAGCGACCACGCGTTTCGCGAAATCGC
>JAYTHT010000030.1:0-7060 GCA_043732365.1 Novosphingobium sp.
TTCGTCGCTAAGCGCCGTAACCAGATTTTCGATATCCAATGGCCAGCCCCCGCCTTACCCAATTTATGCCGTAATTGACCCTGTATATTACAAGCCCATGACGTCGCGCCGCAACGCCATCCGCCATTGATGTCGATCGATTTTCAGACGCTACGCAAAAGCCCCCGCATATTGCCGTTACGACTGAACGGTTTAGTTCAGCGTGACCACCTCAACCCGGCGGTTGCTGGCGGCGTTGGCGCCGCTGCCTGGCAAGGGTTGATCAAAGCCATAGCCTTTGACTTCAAACTGCCCGGTGTTGGCACCCTGTTGCACCAGGTAATCGACCAAGGCCTGCGCTCGGCGTTGCGACAAGTCGATGTTATACGCGCGCGACCCCACGGCATCGGTGTGCCCCGCGATCGTGAACCGCTTGCCCGCCAATTGCGGCGCACGCAGCGCCTCCATAAACGTCTGCGCCAATTGCTTGCCACTGTCGGTCAGGACGGCCGAACCCGAAACGAAATTGATCGAAAGGTCGGCGTGCCCGGCGGCTGTCGCTGACACTGGACGCGGGACGTTATGGCGCTGTCCCGAGACTGCATGGGCAGGCGCAGCAACATAGTGGCCGGCCTGAACGGCGGCCGCAGGTGCACCGGTCGCCGACTTTACGCCAGAGTGCTGCGCGATGCTGAAACCGCGACTGCCTGGCTTGTCCTGCGTATCGAGCGACGCGTCGGTCTTGGCGCAGTCACCGGACAATTTGCAAACGAGTTCGTCACTGGAAACGCGCGCGACCGGGCCAGCTTGCGCCAGCGCCGACGTCGCCAAAAGCATTCCCAAACTGCAAATAAATATCTTGGCCGGCATCACACGAACTCCCCACGGTACGCTAACGCTCCACGGCCCGTCACTGATGGGTCGTGCACGCGGTTATGCTATTGATAACTTTATATGCCCTCCGCTATCTGGTAGCAACTGATTCTTCGTGGGGACACGACCATTAAATCAACACAAACATACATAAAACCAAATACAGGGCATAATTGCCCAAACATGACCGCCAGAATACAACGGTATCAAATTAATGAATGCATAAGGGGATGCGTAAGTGCCCGATGACGATGCCAACTCCGCGCTCGAAGCTGCGGCGTCCGCTGCTGCCCTTAGTGACTTAAATGGAGCGGGTGGGTCGAATGCTGGCGATCCGGGATCCGGCACTCCGGAACGCGAAACAAAGCTGACTTTGCGGCTGGGTGATGAACAGTTCGATCTGCTCAGCCTGAATGCGAGCGAGGGTTTGAGCCAGCCATTTTTGATCGTGATCGACGTCTTGTCGCAACTTGGCGCATTCGACCTGATGCCGCACCTGGGCAGTGAGGCGATTGTCGAAAGCCTGCGCGATGGCGAACACATGCGGTATTTCCACGGTATCGTCACCGATGGCCAACTCGTGGGTGAGGCAACGACTGGCACCCAAGGATGGAGCGAGGGTGCGCACCATTATCGCCTGACCTTGCGGCCAAAGGCTTATTTCCACAGTCACGGACGCGATTTCCGCATGTTCCAGGGCATGTCGGTGCTCGACATCATCACGGATGTGCTGGAGCGCAACCATATCGATTATGATGACAATCAACAGGAAAGAATTTGCGCAAGCCGCATTTTGAAATACTGCGTGCAATTCGGCGAAAGCGACATGGCGTTTGTTTATCGTATAATGGAAGAACACGGGATCTATTACTTTTACCGTCACGACAAAGATAAACATGCAATGGTATTGTGCGACGCTCCGGGCAGTCATGCCAAACTGACGGCGTCCAAATTAAGCTATCACCCTTTCGCCAGTTCGATCGCCAATTCCGGTTCCGCATTGCGTGGCAGTGCTGTCGAGACGATTCCCGAATGGCATGAATACCTTAGTACCGGCGCCGAAATGACCACCACGCTGCGTGATTTTGACTTTATCAAGCCCGCGCTTTTGCTTGAAGGCGTCAAGCAAGGCGATGCAGAACACATCGATGATGCGGTGGAATTCTACAATTGGCCCGGCCGCTTTTACGATAACGCCACCGGCAAAAGCCTGGCTGAATTCCTGCTGCAATCACGCCGGGCGCAGCGTCAGCGGTACGAGGCCAGCGCCGGCAGCACAGCCTTGCAAGTCGGCTATACGTTTACGCTGAACAGCCATCCGATCAGCCGTTACAACGCCGAATTCCTGATCATCGCGATGCAGACGGTGCTGTCGACCGAAGTTTATCGCAGCGGCAGCGGTGGCGGCGATACCGAGGTCCATTTTACCGCCATTCCTGCGCAGACAACCTATCGCGCGCCGCTCTTCACGCCGCGCCCGGTGGCGCAAGGGCCCGAAACCGCTTTGGTAGTCGGCCCGGCCGGCGAGGAAATCTACGTCGACAGCTATGGCCGGATCAAAGTGCAGTTCCATTGGGACCGGTATGGCAAGAACGATGATAAATCCAGTTGCTGGGTCCGCGTTTCGCAGACCGGCGGGCTGGGCAACATGATCATCCCGCGCATCGGCCACGAAGTGCTGATCGATTTCATCAACGGCAATCCGGATCGCCCGGTCGTGGTCGGCCGATTGTACAATGCGGCGAACATGCCGGTCTATGCATTGCCCGAACACAAGACCAAAGCAGTATGGCGATCCAAAACGTACAAGCGCATCAATAGCCAGGCCTACCCGGATGCCCAGCCAGATAAAATTGAATCCGAACATCCGGGGGCCAACGAAATCCGCTTTGAAGACAAGACTGGCGACGAAGAATTGTACGTTCACGCCGAAAAAAATCTTAACACCCGCGTTCGCAATGATGAAACGCATTTTGTCGCCAAAAATCAGACGACCAAAGTCTGGAACGATCAGATCACCGAAGTCCACAAGGACCGCACCGAAGAAGTGTGGGGCGATGAAAAGATCACGCTCCACCAGAACCGGGTAGAGACCGTAACCGCCAATGAAACAGTCACGATCAACGGCAATCGCAGCGTCACCATTTCTGGCACTGAAACGCTGAAAGTTACTGGCGATATCAAAGTCGACGGCGACGGCAACATCGCGATAACGGCGGCGAGCAAAATTACCCTGACGTGCGGGGAAAGCTCGATCGAATTGACCCCCACCGGCATCAAGATCAACAGCTTGGACGTTGAAGTGAATGGTCAGCTCAACGCAAAACTGACCGCAGCGGCCCAAGTCACCGTGCAGGCCAGCGGAATTACCACGATCCAGGGCGCCATGGTAAAGATCAACTGACATGATCGAAACCCCCATCCCGACCCATTCCACCTGGGCCCGTTCCGCCTGGACCGATGCAGCGCTGCTGAGCGCGCGAATCGACCCTGATACGACCGTGACACAGGCCGCCGGGCAACCCTTGCACGCCTGGTTTGCAACGCTGGTCAGTCAGGACAAGTTGTTTGACGCCGCGCTGTTCCTCGGGTCCGCGCTGCCCCGTTTTGAATGTGTGGTATGGGGCACGCAAGTGCTGTTGGAAATGGCAGTCATCGACCGCCAGGATCCGATCGTCGTGGCGGTGCTGCGCTGGATTGACCAGCCCAGCGACGCGTTGCGCCGCCATGCCGGCGATTTGGCCGAAGCCACACGCCGCGAAAGCCCGGCACGCAAATTGGGCATGGCGGTGTTGATGTCGGGTGGGTCGCTTGCCCCTGATGGCTTGGCACCCGTTCTGCCGCCACTGGGCACATGCGCAATGCTGATCGCAGGGGCGGTGTTTTCGGGCGCCTATTCGCGCCCGGATTCAAAAATGGCGATGCATCGCGCGCTGGTTGCGGGCGAGGCGATCGCCAGAACCACTCAATAACATGCCTCGCAATACCATGCCCGGCAAAACCATGCGCTCAATAGCCCACTCGCCAAAAGACCCAAGATGATCTCGCCAGTGACAAAGACCGGGGCGTTGCGTATGGTGTTTAGGTGCCACTGACTCTCACAATCCGCAATGCCACCCGGCTGGACAATGGCTCACCGTTGTCGCTGGTGCTCGATCGGCGCGGGGCGGTGATCGGTCGTGCGGCGACATGCGATTGGTGCCTGCCGGATCCATCGCTGCATATTTCTTCGCGCCATTGCGAAGTGCGCTTTGCAGCCGACCGCTACGAATTGATCGACAAAAGCACCAACGGGACGTTTATCTACGGCCAGGCCAATCGCCTGCCCGCCGCGCATGTCATCAATCAGGACGACGTGTTTTTAATCGGGCAATTCGAAGTTGCCGCCAGGCTCGATGATGCATCTGCAGCGGCGGCGGCAAACGTCAATGCCACCGCCGCACAACCCGAATGGCGCGGGTGGAACGCATTGGGCGATGCCGATGCCGCCGCCGCGCCCGCCACCGCATCGGCATGGGATGCCATACCCGGCGGGTCGGCAATTTCCGGCGCGGGGCCGATGTCGCAAAATTGGGCTGCGCCAGCTACCGCCCCGTCCCCCGCGCCCGTCAACACCCTGGCCCCTGTCCCTGGCAATGATTCAAACGGAGGCTGGGGCGCGCCGCCGCCCAGCACATCGGCATGGGCCAGTACACCCACGAGCGCACCTGCCAGCCCACCGCCATGGAACAACACGCCGCCCTCTGTCTCCACCTGGGATACCAGCCCGGCCCCGGCACCGGCAAAGCCCGCATCCGACTGGTCGAGCCCTGCGGCACCTGCACAGCCCGCCGGTGCCGACGAAATCTGGGGAAAATTTGTCGATAACAATGTCGTCGATTGGGCACGCGGCGGGCTGGGTGTGTCGCCGCCACCGCCCAGTTTTGGCGTCCCGCCCCCTACCCAAACCAAATTTGCCAGTGCCCCCAGTCCGCAAACATCGCCGAGCGAGGCGCCCGCTTTCGCGCCTGCGCCATCACCCGCGCCCCAACCTTCACCCCCAGCGCAGGCGGCTCCATCAGGCGCGGGGCTGGCCAGCTTTGCCGCCGCCGCCGGTGTGGAAGCGGAAAGGTTGAAGCAGGGCGAGGCGGAGACATTGTCACAGGCCGGGGCCTTGCTGCGCCGCATGGTCGCCGGACTGGTTGTCATGCTGGAGGCGCGGATGCGTGCCAAATCACAGATGGGCGCACAAAGCACCAATCTGGAATTTGACGGCAACAACCCGCTGAAATTCGCGCGCACGCCAGAGGCGGCGCTAACCCAATTGCTCAATCCGCAAGAGCGCGGCTTCATGGCGACCGAACGCGCGGTGGACGATGCGTTCAAAGACCTTCAGGCGCACCAGATGGCGACGCTGAAGGCGATGCAGGGCGCATTGCGCGCAACGCTCGATCGATTTTCGCCCAGCGCGATCCGCGCCCGCGCGGAAAAACGCGGGATCATGTCGCGCATTATGCCGGGCGCGCGCGATGCCGCGCTGTGGGCGGCATATGAAAAGGAATTCGGCGGCGTCGCGCTCGGCTCTGACGAGGCGTTCATGGACATGTTTGCCAAGGAATTCCGCCGTGCTTACGAGGAAATCTCGGCAAAACGCTAAAGCGTTTACCAATCGTTCAGTTCGGCACTTCGTCCACCGTCCGATACCACACCATTTCCGATGTCCAACCGCGTTCCTGCGCCAGTTTCAGGAATTTGGCGGGCCAATCAGGCCCTTGCGATCCGGCAGGCGCGTTCAGCAGCGCAGGGTCAAAGGGCCCTTTGCCAGCCAGCATCAAGATTCCTGACCAGCCCATGTGCGTGGTAGTGAGGTTGATCCGGTACACCCCAGGCTGCGGCTTTTCTATGCCCGGATTATCGGCAATATCACGCTTGCTGGTGACAAATTCGGTCATCGTCCCGCTCGGTTCCAACCCGACCAGCGCAATGTCGTCGCCTTCACCATTCAGATTGACATTGAGTATGGCCTGAGCGCCCAATTTGCCCGCATCGGCGCCTGCGTCAGGGCCAAGTTTGGTCATTTCAAAACTGCGCTGCGCGGCGGTCAGGTGTTCACCGCCGGGCGAACGGATCTTGCGAAACGCTTCGAGCGGGCCGCATTCATGCGCATCGATCGGTGACACATCGCTGAAATCGATCGAGGCGGCCTGCAACCCCTTGTCCGACAACAGTTTACCGATCACCGCCTGCGCCTCGGCCGGTTTACCCGCCACACCGCGGAACGCCAGCGACACACCGGGGCCCTTGACCTCGACATTGGCCAGATCGAGCCAGGTACACGGCACGCCAGGCAACCCCGCCGCCAATGCCGTCCGCGCGGTCGCAGCCAGATCGGTCGGTGCGCTCGTGGTCGTGCCGGGGGCCGTCGTTGCGGGTATGCTGGAACCATGGCTGCCAACCGCCAGCCACAGCACACCACCGATCAGCAAGGCCAGTACCAGTCCGCCACCGGCAAACAGGGGCACCTTTGACTTGGCCGCCGTCCCAGAACTGGACGGTTCCTTCACAGGACGGGCAGGTTTGGCAGGCCTGGCCTTTTTTGCGACAGACACTGGCGCCGCTGGCGCCGCACTCGAAATGGGGGCGCCTGCCAGCATTTGCAGGACCTCTTCCATCGACCGCGCGCGGTTGACCGGATTGGGCGCCAGCATTTTTTCCAGAATGGGTCGCAATTCGTCGGGGATCGGCGACAGATCTGGGCCAGCCCGGCGTTTGTCCACCGCATCGACCAGTGTCGCGCCCATATCGACATCGCGCTTCATCGCGACGGCAAGGATCACCAGGCCGAGGCTGTAGACATCGGTCCAGGCACCGACCTCACGCCCAAAATCGCCCAGCTGTTCGGGCGCGACGTAGTTGAGCTTTCCGGCAAATCCATCGCCGATGATCGTTGCCGACCCCGGGTCGAGATCCTTGGCGATGCCGAAATCGATTATCTTCGCACCAGCCAGTTGCCCGCCTTCAAGCATCACGTTGTCGGGGGCAATGTCGCGATGGATGGCACCGAGCGCATGTGCTGCGCTCAATCCTTCAGCCAGCCGCTTCGTCAGCGCCAGCAATTCGCCGGGACTCGGATCGAGATCGCGCAAGACGTCCGACAGGTTACGTCCATCGACATATTCGGTGACGATATAGAACACGCCGAGCACCGGTTCCTGCGCCAGAACGCGAT
>JAYTHT010000031.1:0-7055 GCA_043732365.1 Novosphingobium sp.
ACAATCGTGGCGATCGGCCCGGACATCGCGCCGGAAAAGCGCGAGCGGGTGATCGATGCCGCCGGTTGTTTTGTGACGCCGGGGTTTATCGAATCGCACAACCATTACGATGCGCCGATGTGGTGGATGCCGACGCTCGACCCGATGCCGGGCTATGGCGTGACCACCTCGATCAACGGCAATTGCGGGTTTGCCGCCGCGCCGGTGCATGACGACCCGGCGGTGCGCCAGGAAATGATCGATATTTTCTCATTCTTTGAGGATATTCCCGAAAAGCCGTTTCGCGAACTGCTGCCATGGGACTGGAAAAGCTGGAGCGAATACAAGGCCTCGTTGCAGGCGCATGTGAAAATCCCGGTCAACTATGCCGCTTATGTCGGGCATATCGCGATCCGGCTGGCGGTCATGGGGCTGGAAGCGTGGGACCGTATCGCCACGCCGGCCGAAATCGCCAGAATGTGCGATCTGCTGGAAGATGCGTTGTCCGCCGGGGCGCTGGGCATGTCGAGCAATCTGCTCGATCATGATAAACATGACCGCCCGATTCCCACGCGCCGCGCCGACGATGCTGAATTTGAGGCGCTGTTTGCGGTCATCGCACGCTATCCCGGCACCAGTGTCCAGGTGATCGTCGATTTCTTCATGCGGCTCGACGGGTTGCACAATTCCGAACGGATGAGCGGCCTGGCCAAAAAGTACGGCATCCGAATGCAGATTGCGGGCGGTATCCCGACGCTGGCATTCCAGTCATTTGCGATCGAAGGTGCCGAGGCGCTGCACGCGCGCAACAAAGCTGAAGGCAACGACGTCTGGCCCGGGTTTCACATCATTTCGCCAACCACGATCGTCAGTTTCAATTCGTCGCTGCTGTTTGCCCAGTCGAACAATTATGTCTGGAGCGAGATGATCCAGGCCAAAGGCGAGCCGGCCAAATTCGCAATGCTCGAAGACCTGGAATGGCGGGCGCGCGCGCGTGATTCGTGGGAAAAGACGTTTGAAATCTCGCCCGTGCGCAATGCGGCTGACATCCATTTTGTGGACAGCGCAACCGGGGTCGGCCCGCTCAGTGGGACGTTGCAGGATTATATGGAGGTGAATGGCCAGACGCATCCGTCAGACGCGCTGGCCGACTGGTTGCTCGACAATGGGACCGATTCGACTATCAAGATCAGCGATTTTGCCAACAATGACGAGGCGCTGGACAAGCTGCTGACTGATCCGCAGGCGATCGGCAATTTGTGCGATTCGGGCGCGCACGGCCAGATGTTCTGCGGCGTGGGCGATAATGTCCTGTTCCTGACGCGCTATGTCCGTGACCGGCGCCAGTTGACGATCGAACAGGGCATCGAATACCTGACCGGGCGGATTGCGCGCCATTTCCGGCTCGATGATCGTGGCACGCTGCAAGTCGGGCGCAAGGCCGACATCGTCGTGTTCGATCTGGCCGAAATCGAGCGGCGGCCAGAGGAAAAGGCGTGGGACGTGCCCGATGGCGAAGGCGGCCGCACTTATCGCTATACGCGCCAACCCGCGCCGATGCGCCTGACCATGGTCAATGGCACGCCGACATTCGACCGGGGGGCCTTTGCTGGCGCGTTTCCGGGCGAATATATCGGGCCCGAAGTTGCCGCGCTGGCGCAAGCGGCGGAGTGATGGCGATGGCTGGCCGTGTGCGTCGTGCATCGGGCCGGCTATCCGCGCTGACACTCATATTTGCGGTTATGACGGCGTGGACGAGTGAAACGGCCCGCGCCTCGACAAACGACATCGCCGGGCCATGGCTGACCGCAGGTGGCGATTCGATTGTCCGGTTTGATCCGTGCGGTACGGGCTGGTGCGGGCAGATTGCCCGGGTCATCCGGCGCAAGCCGGGCGCGGCCACGACCGATGCCCAAAATCCCGACCCCACGTTGCGCACTCGCCCGATCGAGGCGGCGCGCCTGTTTGCGCTCGACCGGATCGATGGCAGCGCGTGGCGCGGCACAGTCTATGATCCACGGTCAGGCCGCACGTATCAGGCGATGGTGCGTCGCAGCGGCCCGGGCCAGCTGGAAGTCAAAGGCTGCTTTGCGGTGTTCTGCCAGGTGCAACACTGGACCGCAGCCAAATAACCAAAACCCAAATGACCAAAAAAAGGGCCAGCAAAAAGCCGACCTTTTGAAAAGTTTGGGAGAGGATGCCTGAAAGGCACCAGCCCTATGAGTCGAAGCCGCCGATGCTGCAATTGCGAAAAGAGCGCAAACGGTTGTGATAAATGCATCTGTCCGCGTTAGTCCATGACAGGCACCGACTTTCTGATTAGCCTGTACGGGCGCAGTCGGGGGACTTATGATGCATCTGTTGAAACTGTTTACATTGGGCCTGCTGACGGTTGGCGGACCTGACCTGGCACTCGCAGCCCCGCAGGACACTGCCAACAACATGGCGCATATGGCGATGCCAATGGCATCTGCGGCAATGCCGGAGGTGCGGCTGACGATTGCGGACTGGGCGAAAGGCGCGATGCTGTTCGACGGGCTGGCCCGGGTTCATCGCCCGGTGACCACCAGTTCACCGCTGGCACAACGCTATTTCGACCAGGGCATAGCGATGATGTGGGGCTTTAACCACGATGAGGCGACGCGGTCATTTGCCAAAGCGGCCCTGATAGATCCCCATTGCGCGGCCTGTTTCTGGGGTGTGGCGCTGACCGTTGGGCCAAATTACAACATGCCTTATATGACCGAACCGCGCGCCAAAGTCGCGCGTGAGGCGGTGATCCGGGCGCAGGCGGAGGCAGGCAACGCCTCGCCGGTGGAACGCGCGCTGATTGATGCGCTGGCAAAACGCTACCCGGATGCGCGTGCTCTGGACCCGACCACGATCCAGCCGCCGCTGGTGGCATATTCCGACGCCATGCGGATAGTGTCTGCGCAATTCGATGACCTCGATGTCGAAACGCTGCATGCCGAGGCGCTGATGACCCTGCACGCGTGGAAACTGTGGGCACCCGATGGCACCGCCGCGCCCGGTACGTATGAGATCGTGGCCACACTCGAAGACGTCTTGGCCGAAGACCCCAACCATGTCGGCGCGAACCATTACTACGTCCATGCGATGGAAAGCTCGCCGCATCCGGAGGCGGCGGTTGCGTCGGCAGAACGCCTGAAAACGCTGGCCCCGGCAGAGGGCCATCTAGTCCACATGCCATCGCACATCTTTCAACGGATCGGCCGGTACGAGGATGCGGCAGAGGCAAACCGCAAAGCGGTGCTGGCAGACCAGCGTTATGCGGCCCAGACCACGCCGCCCGATTATTATGCGATGTACACTGGCCACAATTACCAGTTTCTGGCGTTTTCCGCCGCGATGGAGGGGCGCCAGGCCGAATCGATCGCGGCCGCCGACGCTTCGCGCGCTACGCTATCCGATGCAATGGCGATCCAGATGGCGGGCGTCGACTGGTACATTGCCGAGGTCTATCTGGCGCGCGTACGGTTTGGCCGGTGGGCGGAATTGCTGGCGATGCCACAACCGGATGCGCGTTTGCCAGGGTTGATGGGCGGATACCTGTATGGCCAGGCGATGGCGCAGGCGGCGACTGGGCGCGTGGCCGATGCGCGGCTGACGCTGGCCCGGCTGAACGCGTTGCGTGCGAAACTGACGCCTGACGTCACGGCAGGCCAGAACCGGCTGTCCGACGTGCTGGCGATTGCCGCGCCGATGATAGAGGCTCGGATTGCGGCGGCGGACCATCGCCCGACCGATCAGATCGCATGGCTGCGCAAGGCGGTCGCGGCAGAAGCAACGATTACCTATGACGAACCGAGGAACTGGTTTGCGCCAACCCGTCATGCGCTGGGCGCGGCGCTATTGGCGGCGCACGACCCGGTCGGTGCGGAAGCCGTCTACCGCGCTGACCTTCAGCAAAATCCGCACAACGGCTGGGCGCTGCATGGGCTGGTCGCGGCGCTGACCGCGCAGGGCAAGGCCGCAGACGCAGCGAATGCCAAGGCGGACTTTGCCCGGTCGTGGCAATTTGCCGATGTCACCCCGGCGACATCGGAGTTTTAAGGCCCGACCGGCAGCATGATCGGGGCAAATGTCGATAGCAGCGCGGCATCGACCACTTGCGCCTGGCCGTTGACAAAGCCCGCAGCCGGGCTCGCCAGCCACAGCGCCACTTCGGCGACATGCTGGGCGCCGCCCATTCCGCGATTGGGCACGCGGTCCAGATCGCCCGGGGGCACGATCGGCACATCGGCCACGCCGATCAGCGGGGTCAACACTCCGCCCGGGCAAATCGCGTTGATGCGCGCGCCGCGTGCCGCAAAGGCATCGACGCACGATTTGACCAGCCCGACAATGCCGTGTTTGGCCGCGCTATAAGCCGGATTGGCGGGATGGCCGATCACGCCGGCGGCAGAGGCCGTGACAACAACTGCGCCGCCGGCCGCAATCACCGGCACCACGGCCTTGATCCCATTGAATGTGCCTTTCAGATTGATCGCGATCAACCGGTCGAACAGTGCCTCATCGACCGTGTCGAGCCCGTCTGCCATGCCGTAGTAACCCGCATTCAGGAATGCGATGTCGAGCCGTCCGGCGCTCGCGATCACCGCATCGACCATCGCGCGGTTGCTGGCGGCATCGGCGATATCGACCTGGATGGCGCTGGCCGGGATGGGGCTGGCATCCCCCCCGATTTCGGCAACAACCGCCGCGGCCCCGGCCAGGTTGAGATCGGCAACAAACACTTGCGCGCCGTCCTGGGCAAAGCGGATGGCCGCCGCGCGACCAATGCCCGAGGCCCCGCCCGTGATCAGCGCCACTTTGTTCGCAAACCGTGTCATGCCTGTTCCCCCAACTTTTCGCGCAATTCGACTTTCAGGACTTTGCCCGCCGCATTGCGCGGTAAATCGGGCACCATGACAAAGCTGCGCGGCACTTTGTAATTGGCCATCGCCTCACGCGACCACGCGATCAGTTCGGCCGAGGTGGCTTTCATGCCCGCGCGCAGGATAACGAATGCGCGGCCGACTTCGCCCAGCCGTTCATCCGGTACGCCAATGACGGCTGCCTGGGCAATGGCCGGATGCGCGGTCAGCAACGCTTCGACTTCCGCCGGATAGACATTGAACCCGCCGGCAATGAACAAGTCTTTTTTGCGGTCGGTGATCGCCAGATAGCCGCGCCCGTCGATCGTGCCGATATCGCCGGTGTGCAGCCAGCCGTGTTCGTCGATCGCCTCTGCAGTCGCGGCGGGATCGTCGAGATAGCCACGCATGACCGCGTGGCCGCGCACCCACAATTCACCCGTCGCGCCGGGGGGCAAATCGTGCCCGGCATCATCGACACAGCGCACTTCGATTCCCGGCATCGGATAGCCGCAAGTATGCGCGACGGTTTCGGCGTCATCGCCCTGCCGGGTCATCGCGATTACGCCGCACTCGGTCATGCCATAGCCGTTGACGATGTTCTGCATCCCCAGCTCTTTGGCCATGCGTTCGACCAGCGCGGGGGGGACCGGCGCTGCGCCGGTGACCGCCACGCGCAACGACGAGAAATCGCGCCGATCGCCATGGCCCAGTGCCTGTAACAACGACTGATAGATTGTCGGTGGGCCCGGGATGAACGAAATCCGGTTGTGTTCCACTTGCCGCGCGACTTCGGCGACATCGAATGTCGGCAGCGGGATCATCGTCGCTCCGCGCACGAGGCAAGCGACCCAGCCCGCCTTGTACCCGAACGTGTGGAAGAACGGATTGACGATCAGATAGCGATCCCCAGCGCGCAAATCGACACGCACGGCCCAGTCGCCAAAACTTTGCGGGACTTGGGCGTGTGCGGTCAATGCGCCTTTGGGGCGCCCGGTGGTGCCCGAGGTAAAGATCACGTCGCAGATGTCGTCGGGGCCGACCATAGCCAGCGCGGCATCGACGGCAGGATCGTTGCTCCCCCGCCCGCGCGCGACAAAGGCATCGAAATCGCGGTCGATCGCGACGATTTCGCGCAAGTCGGGCAGATCTTCATCGGCGATCAGTGTGGCATAGTTCTGCCCCAGAAAATTCGCGGGCGCGAACAACAGCCGGGCTTGCGACCGGCGCAAAATGCCACCCGCCTCGCGCCGTTTGAACCGCGTGTTCATCGGCACGATCGCTGCGCCCACACACTGCGCGCCCAGCGCGGCCAGGATCCATTCGCGCGTGTTGGGCGCCCAGATGCCGATGCGATCGCCATGGCGCAGACCGGCGGCCAGCATCGCCGACGCGGTGGCCCGCGCATCGGCCCACAATTGCGCAAAAGTCCAACTTTGCGCGCCGACGATCAGCGCAGGCGCATCGGGCCATGCCAGGGCGGCGCGGCGCGCCGCCTCCGGGATGGTCGGTGGCCAAATGCCGGGCCGATCGGTCATGCGTGTCAGCAGACTTCGAACAGGCCGGCCGCGCCCATGCCGCCGGCGATGCACATTGACACGATCACGTACTTTGCGCCGCGTCGTTTGCCCTCGATCAACGCATGGCCGACCAGGCGCGACCCGGTCATGCCGAATGGATGCCCGATCGCGATGCCCCCGCCGTTGACATTGAGCAGTGCCGGATCGATCCCCAGCTTGCGCTGGCAATAGATCGCCTGCGACGCAAAGGCCTCGTTGATTTCGAACAGTCCGATATCTTCGAGCCGTACGCCGGTGCGGTCCAGCAGTTTGGGAATGGCAAACACCGGACCAATGCCCATTTCATCGGCGCCGCAACCCGCCACCTGAAATCCGCGATAGATCCCCAGCACTGGCAGGCCCTCGGCGCGGGCCATGGCCAGGTCCATTACGACCTGGGCCGAGGCGCCGTCGGATAACTGGCTGGCATTGCCCGCCGTGATATGGCGCCCTTGTGCGATAACCAGCCCGTTTTTGAACACCGGTTTCAACGCGGACAGCGCTTCATAAGTTGTGCTAGCGCGCACGCCTTCATCGGCGGTGACAGTGACTGTGTCGTTGCCGGCCGGGTTGCCCTCTTTGTCGAACAGCGCCTTTTGCACGGTGATCGGCACGATTTCGTCGTCGAACTTGCCCGCCG
>JAYTHT010000032.1:0-7016 GCA_043732365.1 Novosphingobium sp.
TTAACGACTGATGGGGCGAATGCAAGCGGTCAATTGGATCCAACCTGTCTCAGCACGAGCGCGATCGCGGCAGCAATGGCGCCTTCGGGCGTCAGCGCGGACGTGTCGAGCAATGCGGCACCATCGGCCCGGCGCAAAGGCGCGGTGGCGCGGGTGGTGTCGCGGGTGTCGCGGGCGGTCAGGTCGGCGGTGATGGCGTCGCGGCTGACATCTTCCCCGCGTTTGCGCATTTCCAGATAGCGGCGCAGCGTGCGCGCAGCCACGCTGGCGGTCACGTACAATTTGGCGTTCGCGTGGGGCGCGATCACGGTGGCGATATCGCGCCCGTCGAGCACGGCGCCACCGGGCTGGTCGGCAAACGCGCGTTGGCGGGTCAACAGCGCGGCGCGCACTTCGGGGTGAATCGACACGCGGCTGGCGATCGCGCCGGTTGTTTCGCTGCGTAAGGTCGGATTGGTCAGCAGGTCGTCGTCGAACGCGGTCGCGGTCAGGGCGTTGGCGGCATTGTCAGGATCGCCGTGGTTGCGCATGACCTGGTATCCGACCGCGCGATAAAGCAGCCCGGTATCAAGATGCGGCAGGCCGAAATGGGCGGCGAGCGCGCGGGCAATGGTGCCTTTGCCCGATGCGGTCGGCCCGTCGACGGCTATGATCATGCCGCGCCTGCCGTATGCAGCAGGTGTTCGAACATCGGAAAGCTGGTGGCGATCGGGCGGGTGTCGTCGATAGTGACGCCGCTGTTGCTGGCCAGCCCGGCGATCGCCATCGCCATCGCGATACGGTGATCCAGGTGCGTGGTGATCGCGGCGTTGCCACTGCCGCGCAAGGGTTTTCCGCCGGTCCCATCGATAATCAGGCCATCGGGGGTTTCCTCGACTTGCGCGCCGGCCAGCGTCAGCGCGGCGTACATCGCGGCGATGCGATCGGATTCCTTGACTCGCAATTCGTCCAGGCCCGATGTGACGGTACGGCCACAGGCGAG
Organism: Novosphingobium sp.; assembly: GCA_043732365.1. Classification (GTDB taxonomy): domain Bacteria; phylum Pseudomonadota; class Alphaproteobacteria; order Sphingomonadales; family Sphingomonadaceae; genus Novosphingobium. The sequence goes on from JAYTHT010000032.1 coordinate 983, forward strand.
CGCAGCGGCAACAAACAGCACGGGGAATTCGTCGACCATAGCGGGCACGACCGCCGGATCGACCGTGATGCCGGTCAGTTCGCTTGCCCGCACATGCAGATCGGCGACGGGTTCACCGCCGACTTCGCGCGGGTTTTGTTCGGCGATGTGGCCGCCCATCAGGCGCAGGACAGCGAACAGCGCGGCGCGGGTGGGGTTCAATCCGACGTTTTCGACCACGAGGTCCGATCCGGGCACGATCAACGCGGCGACAACGAAGAACGCCGCCGATGATGGATCGCCCGGTACCACTATCGCCTGCGCGCGCAATTCGGGTTGCCCGGTCAGGCGGATCACGCGCGCGCCATCCTGATCGATATCGACCGACAGTTCCGCGCCAAACCCGCGCAACATCCGCTCGGAATGGTCGCGCGTCGGCACCGGCTCGATCACGGTGGTCACGCCTGGCGTGTTGAGCCCGGCGAGCAGCACCGCACTTTTGACTTGCGCCGATGCGACCGGCAGGCGGTAAGTGATCGGTACCGGGGTTTGCGACCCGATCACGATCAGCGGCAGGCGACCACCGGGATAGGCGGTGAATGTCGCGCCCATTTCGCCAAGCGGCGCGATCACGCGGCCCATCGGCCGTTGCGACAGGCTGCCATCGCCGATGAAACACGCGGTGATCGGATGCCCCGCGACCAGGCCCATCAACAGTCGTGTCGATGTGCCGGAATTGCCCATGTCGAGCGCGCCGACCGGCTGCAGCAAGCCACCGACGCCGACGCCGGCCACCAGCCAGTCGCCATCGGCCTGGCGTTCAATGGTTGCACCCATCGCGCGCATGGCGGCCGCGGTGGCCAGCACGTCTTCGCCTTCCAGCAAGCCGATTACACGCGTTTCGCCCACTGCCAGCGCGCCGAGCATGATCGAACGGTGGCTGATCGATTTGTCCCCCGGCACCCGGATTGCGCCGGTCAGCGGCCCCTTGCTGACGAATCGGCGGGGCTGGGGGGCGGAAATCGAAGAATGAGACACAGGAGGGCCTTGCTCTGACTGGATGCAAATAGATTTGCAGGTGATTGCGCGCGGCTTTTGACAGCGGCGCGCGCCTATGGCAAGGCGCCGGGCTCTGCATGGGCACGAGCGGTTTGCCGGCGTGTTTTCGCTCGCCCATGACCCACGCGTTTTATGCGACCGACCCTGGGCAGTCCGGGGCGGGCAGGACTTGAGGAAACTTCATGGTCAAGCCGGAATGGGGTGCCAAGCACAGCTGTCCCAAGTGTGGCACCCGCTTTTACGATCTGGGCAAGGACGACCCGGTAACTTGCGTCGAATGCAAGTATGCCTGGCATCCCGACCCGGTGCTGAAATCGAAACAGCCGATTCCTTATGCCGAAATTCAAAAGGAAAAGGTCGAAGTCGTTGCCGATGGTGATCTGGCAGACGAAGATCTCGACATCGACGAAGACGGCGATTCGCCCGACAACGACGTCGATCTGGGCGGTGACGACGATCTGGGCGTGCCCGGTCACGAAGGTGTCGACGAAGAAAGCTGAGTTAACCGCAGCACCCGCCCGCGCCCGGTCGAGGGCGTGGGTGGGCGGCGCGTTTTAAAAAGATGCGCGACTTGCGATTTCGTCTTGCAAGCATTCCGGGCCTGCCATAAAGGCCCAACTCCCGGCAGTGCAGAGCGCCGGATGTCATGCCCCCCAGGGCATCGGCTGGAAACACGTGGGGCCTTAGCTCAGCTGGGAGAGCGCTACGATGGCATTGTAGAGGTCAGCGGTTCGATCCCGCTAGGCTCCACCAGTTTCACCAAAACCCAACACTTTTTCCCCCAAGCTCCTGTTTATTTTCCGGTATGGATATCTGCTATCGACAGGCTGGTTTGCGCGGATTGATCGATTGGCAACCTGCGCATCTGCGCGGCGATTTGCGCGGCGGCCGACTGGTTGTCCAATGTGTGCAGCAGCACCCTGAATTGCACTGGTGGTACCGCCGTGATCAGCGCGACGACATGATCCGTGCCGTAAGGTGAAACGACCCGGGCGTTGACTACCGGCAGCGTCTCTCCGGGCCCGAGCCTGCCTTTACCGTCGGCCTTGTCGACCCGGTACAGCGCTTGCACCGTGGCGACCGACGCCAGATCGAAAGTTGTGACATAGCGGGCTGCCAAGGCGCCTTGCGCATGATGCAGCGACATATCCACGGTGGTATCGGGGGCGTAGCGCGCGCCATTGGCCTGCGGCCCGATCACCAGTCGCGCGCGCGTTTCGTTCATGTACGGGCGCAACGCTTCGATCGCGTTCCATTTTTCAATTATCCCGCGCAATTGACCTAGTCGCGCTGGCGACCGATCGTCCGTTATTTGGCAACGAGTTGCAGGATTATGCGTCAGTGCGGCAATTCCTGACCTCGTTAAGCGCCAAACCGACCACAGTGCCCGCAGGCGCCGGATCAGCGTCCATCTTGCGTATCCGCACGCACAACTGGCATGGCTTGGGGCCGCCGCACGACGCGTTCGAGCACCACACCCACCAGCATGACACCTGCGCCCGCCAGCGCGCCGGGCCCAAGTTCGGTCAGCGATGACCACAGCATCACTAGCGCAAGTACACCAAATGCCAATGGAAACAGCGGAAACAGCGGTGTGCGCACCGGGAATGCCGCCTCGGGATAGGCGCGGCGCAGGCGGATTGCGGCGCCCATGCCAAACACGATGAACAGCCAATAGACCGGGGTCATATAATCGACCATCGCCCCAAATCCGTTGCCTGCCAGGCTGGCGAGCACGGTCAACAACGCCGAAAATCCGCCGACCGCAATCATGGCGCCAACGGGTGTGCCACGCGCGACATGCCACCCGGCAATCGGGTGCAACGCAGGGATTGCGCGCGCCGCCGCCCAGGTGATCCGGGCGCCCACGATCAGCGTCGAATTCATACTGGCCAGCGCCGACACCGTGACCACTGCGACCACCACCCAAGCGCCGGACGGTCCGAATGCAGCGCGCGCGATATCGGCGCCGGGCGCGTTGCTGCGGGCCAGCGCAGCCAGCCCCAAGCCATGCGCCATCGCGGCGTTGAGCGCGCCATACAGCACGATCAGCAATCCGATCGCACCCAGAGTGACAAGTGCCATGCCGCGTCGCCCGGCGCGCAATTCGGCGGACAGCGTGGCGATGTCACTCCACCCGCCATAAGCGAGGAACACATAGATCAGCGCGATGCCCAGGTGTCGCTGAACCAGTGGTGGCGTCGCTATCGCCTGCGGATGCGCAATAAATCCTGCCGCGATCACCGCTGTAAAACCCAATGTAACCAATGCGACCAGCAACGCCTGCGTCAAAAATCCCAGCCGCACATGAATGCAATTGAGGCCCGTCAAACCGGCAACGACCGCCAGCGCAAACAGCGTATGAACAACCGGCCCCATCGGCACCACTGCGCCGGCATAGTCAGCCAGCAAATGCGCCATCAGCGCGATCCACCCGGTATGCATCACCGCAAAGCGCGACCATGCATACAAGGCGCCGGCCCGGGGCCCCCACGCGCGCGTCAGAAAACTGTATTCCCCGCCCGCATCGGGAAACGCGCAGGCCATTTCGACATACGACAGCGCACCGATCAGCGTTGCCAGTCCGCCCGCGATCCATAACCATCCAAATTGCCCCGGCGCGACATTCAGCGCCACTGTCGGCGCAGTTTTCAGCACGTCGGTCGACACGATCATGCCAAGCGCAATCAGCGTTGCCGGGGCGAGACCAAGATGTGCGCGAGGCGCGAGGGCGGCTGGTTCCATACGCGTGGGATAAGGATTGTGCGCAACAGGTCCAGCGGTTGGTCTTGTTGCAGAGCGGACGGGCGGATACTTACGGTGGATGATTGCACACCAGATCACCGATGGCATCGCCACGATCACGCTCGACGCCCCGGCCACGCGCAATGCCCTGACGCTGTCGGGATGGCACGCCCTTGCGCAAACCGTCGTCGCGATTGGTGACGCTCGCCCGCGCGCGGTTGTGTTGTGTGCAAAGGCGCCGGGCATGTTCTGTTCGGGGTCCGACATCGGTGAAATTGCGGCGCTGGCCGATGATGCGGCATTGCGCGCGCCGTTTCGCCAGGCGATGCGCGATGCCCTGGAACCGTTGGCGCGGCTGCCCATGCCGGTGATCGCCGCGATTGATGGCGATTGTTTTGGCGCGGGTGTGGCGCTGGCGCTGGCCGCCGATCTGCGTATTGCCGGGCCACGTGCGGTGTTTGCGATCACCCCTGCAAAGCTGGGCATTACGTATCCGCAAGAAGACGTGGCGCGGCTGGTGGCGCTGGTTCGGGCCGGGCAGGCCGCGCGCATGCTGTATGGTGCGGCGCGGATTGATGCGGCAGAGGCGGGGCGGATCGGGTTGGTCGAAATCATCGCGGACGATGCGGCGGATCAGGCGCTTGCTGTGGCAAAGGCCATGGCCGCGCTTTCGCCATCGAGCGTTGCGGCGTTGAAAGCGGCGGTCGCGCGCGCCCCGCTGGGGCATGATCCGGCGCTCGATACGCTGTTTGATACCAGCTTTGCCGGCGGCGATTTTCGGGAAGGGCTGGATGCGTTTCGCGCGCGACGCCCGGCCCGGTTTGGCGATCGGGGTTAATGCTCACTTCAGCGTAAAACTGGCATTCTATCGTCACCGTGCTATGCCACGCGGCGATGATACCGGCGCGTCTATTCCTGATTGCGCGGGTTCCCGACGGAGGTTTGATGACCAGTAAATGGTTTCGCCGCGCGATTACGCTCGCGCTTGTGGCTCTGCCGATCGTTCCGCTGATGGCCCAAAATCAGCCGAATCAGGATCAGCCCAATGTTGAGGCCAAGGATCCGGATGCTCCGGTCTATGGCAGTATGGGCCTCGATACCGGCAACATGAACCGCGACGTGGTCCCGGGCGATGATTTCTTTGCCTATATGGAAGGCAATTGGGCCGATCACACCTCGATCCCGCCCGACAAGACACGCATCGGTTACAACTACGATCTGGATGACAAAGTCGCCGAGGACGTGCGCGCGATCGCGCTGAATGCGGTGGCGCATCCCGACAGCCCGACCGCACAACGGATCGCGGCGGTGTGGACCGCGTGGATGGACGACAAAGCGATCGAGGCGCACGGCGTCACCGCCTTGCAGCCGCTGGTCGCGCGGATCGCGGCGATCAAGACGCGCCGTGAATTGATGGAATTGATGGCCGAGCCAGGGTTTGCCAGCGCGATCGGGTTTTCCATCGGGCCCGATCCCAAACGACCCGAACGCTATGTGCTGGGCGCCGATCAGGGCGAACTGGGCATGCCGGCGCGTGAGTATTATCTGGAAAGCGGCGAAAAATATGCCGCGGTGCGCAAGGCCTATGGCAATTACATTGCGCAGATTTTTACATTGGCGGGCGTGTCGGACGGGGCGACGCGGGCCAGTGCGATCATGGCGCTGGAAACGTCGCTGGCAAAGGATGACTGGGCGCCCGAACGGCTGCGCGATCCATTGGCGAAATATAATCCGGTGCTGCGGTCAAAGCTGGCGACGTATGCGCCGGGCATCGCGTGGGATGCGATGCTGGCCCGGCTTGGCCTGCCGCACGCCGAAATGGTCATTATCGGACAGCCCAGCGCGATCCGCGCGATCGGGCACCATCTGGCCACCGATTCGATCGAAGTGTGGAAAGATTACCTGATATTCCGCCTGACCAGCGACATGGCGCCCGATTTGCCCGCGGCGTTCGATCAGGCGCATTTCGGGTTTTACGGCAATGTTCTGGGCGGGGTGACGCAACAACGTCCGCGCTGGAAACGCGGCGTCGACGTGGTCGACCTCGCACTGGGCCAGGACGTCGGGCAGATCTATTTGACGACGCATTGGTCCGCCGATGCCGAAAAGCAGATGGCCGAAATGATCGACGATCTGAAAGCCGCTTATGCCGACCGGATCACCCACGCGACATGGATGGATGCGCCGACCAAAGCCGCCGCGCTGGCCAAATTGGCCACATTCGAAGCGCGCGTGGCGGGCCCAAAAACAC
>JAYTHT010000033.1:0-2027 GCA_043732365.1 Novosphingobium sp.
CGGATGCCGATCGCGATCGCTTCCTTGCCGACCAGCGGGTGTTCGGGATTGAGCCGTTTGGTCAGGTCGATCAACCGACGCGCCGCCGGGATATAATGAATTTCGTCGAACATCATTTTCGACGGAATGCCCAGCCGGCACAGCCCCAGCAGGAAAAACAGGACCGCAATCACGACCGTCGCCCGTATCGGGTCACGCTGGTCGAAAAAACTGCGGATCGCCCGCATCGGGGCAGCAAGAACAGGCGGCGTAGGCATTGTTGTCACGCGCATACGCCAAAGCGGCCTCTAAGCCACTTCAAAACTGCGCCAGCACGTCGTATGGGCGCCAATATGAAACGCACTACTGGACAGGACCGCTCGATCACGCGCCATTGGCGCCCCGCAACGCAAGCCGTGCGCGGCGGCACATGGCGGTCGGAAATGGGCGAAACGAGCGAGGCGCTGTTCCTCACCTCGGGCTATGCCTATGACGATGCCGCAACGGTTGCCGCACGCTTTGCTGGCGAAGCCGAGGGGATGACGTATTCCCGCCTGCAGAACCCGACTGTGCAAATGCTCGAGGAACGCATCGCATTGCTCGAAGGCGCGCAAGCCTGCCGCACCCAGTCGAGCGGTATGGCAGCCATGACCACCGCATTGCTGTGCCAATTGTCGGCGGGCGATCATATCGTCGCGGCCAAAGCCGCGTTCGGATCGTGCCGCTGGCTGGTCGACAATCTGATGCCGCGTTTTGGCATAACCGGCACGACGATCCATGCCTGCGACAATGCCGCGTGGGAGGCCGCGATCCGCCCCGAAACCAAAGTGTTTTTCTTTGAAAGCCCCGCTAATCCGACGATGGACGTGGTCGACATCGAATTCATCTGCACGCTGGCGCGCAAACACGGCATTGTCACTGTCATCGACAACGCCTTTGCGACGAGCGCCCTGCAAAAACCGCTGGAATTCGGCGCTGACGTGGTGGCGTATTCCGCGACCAAGATGATGGACGGCCAGGGCCGCGTGCTCGCAGGGGCGGTGTGTGGCACCAGCGAATTCATCGACAACACGTTGCTGCCGTTCCAGCGCAACACCGGGCCTAATTTGTCGCCATTCAACGCGTGGGTCGTGCTGAAAGGCATGGAAACGCTCGACTTGCGCATTTTTCGCCAGAGTGAAAATGCGCTGAAAGTCGCCGAATTCCTTGAAAGCCGCGTACCGTGCGTCCGGTACCCGTTCCTGCCCAGCCACCCCGCCTATGCGTTGGCGAAAAAGCAGATGAAGGCCGGCGGATCGATCCTTTCGGTCGAACTCGATGGCGGGCGGCCAGAGGCGCATGGCTTGCTCGATGCGCTGGAACTGATCGATATTTCGAACAACATCGGTGATTCGCGGTCACTGATGTGCCACCCCGCGTCATCCACGCACCATGGCGTAGGCGCCGAAACCCGCGCCGAAATGGGCGTCGGCGAAAACATGCTGCGGCTCAATGTCGGGTTGGAAGATCCGCAAGACGTGATCGATGATCTGGATCAGGCGCTCCGCAAAATCGGTCTTTAGGCCTTACCCGGCATGGGGCGGTTTTGTGGGCAGGCTCCAGATCGCGACGTTGCCGGCCAGGACCAGCGCGGCGATGACCATCAGCACCGCGCGGCGCCGATCGCCCGCGCGCCAGATCATCATCGCGCCCAGCAACAGCGCTACCACCGCGAGCACGACGACCGACATCACGATATCAAACATGGCTCGGGTCGCCTGCTGCAAAACCTGTGGTGGCGAGCGCCATGCGCCTATTGCTGCTGTTGCGCAGCTTGCGCCTCGCGCGGGTTCATTGCGCCCGCGTTCGGATAGAGACTTGGCATTTCTTCGCGTGGCGGCAATTCCTGGCGTCCTTCGCGGTTCGGTTTGTCATCCATGGCTGCGTTCTCTCCTGCCGAATCACCCGCGCGCAATTCACCATTGGCGATGCCCGGATGCAATCGTTTAGCCCCGGCAATCCCCCGCTTTGCGGGCGCCCACCGGGCCAAAGGGGCAGCATTTTTGATA
>JAYTHT010000034.1:0-7006 GCA_043732365.1 Novosphingobium sp.
TACGATCCAATCGGCTTGCCGAACTGCGTGCGATCTTTGGCATATGCGACCGCCAGATCGACACAACGCTGCGCCAGCCCGAGCCCTTGCGCGGCGGCAAACAGCGCGCCGCGATCGCGTGCGAGGGTCCAGTCGGCCACGCCGAGATCCTCGGCTGTGCGCCATGCAAGGTGGAAGACGCGGCGCAACGGGTCGATCGTCGGCACCGGGATCAGGATGGCGTGCTCGCGCAGCACGAGCAGCGCATGGCCACCATGTTCGACCAGGATCGCGTGCGCCACGTCGGCGCTTGCAACCACCGGGTTGATCGCCGGGGCAATCGCCACGATCGTCGCAGGATCGGCCAGCACAGGATGATCCGGCGCCAGGCTGGCCAGCATCGGCACCGCGACGCCCGCGCTTTCCGCCAAAGGTTCGGGCAGCGCGGCATACCCCGCCTCGATTGCGATCAGCGCGAAATCGAGCTCGGTCAGGCCCATGCCGCCCGCGTGTTCGGGCACGAGCAGCGCGGCCAGGCCCGCGTCTGTGATCGCCGCCCAGCGGCCCGCGTCGAACGCCGCGCCCTGGTGCATCATCGCGCGCCAGTGATCGGGACCGCATTGGTCGGCAAACAGCGTGCGTGCGGTCTGCGCAAACATCGCCTGTTCTTCGCTCAGGGTGAAATCCATCGTCCGGCGCCCCTTAACGCGGCAGGCCGAGCATGCGCTCGGCAATAATGTTGCGCTGGATCTCGTTCGACCCGGCGTAGATCGGCCCGGCCAGCGCAAAAATGTAATCGTCGAGCCAGTCATGCGCGCCCGAAGGCACCAGCAATTCCGCCGATGGCCCCATGATGGACAGCGCCGTCTGGTGCAGGTGGATGTCCATTTCTGACCAGAAAATCTTGTTGGTCGATGCCTCCGGCCCGATCTTTGCCCCCGCAATCAGGCGCGATGCGGTCTGATAGATCGACAGCGCATATGCATCGGCATTGATATGCGCGCGGATCACCTCGGCCTCCAGCGCGGGGTCGGCGTGATCCTTGTGATCCAGCCACAGCGTCGCAAGCGCCGCAGCCGCCACTTGATACCGCGCCGGTGATCGCAGCATCAGCCCACGCTCAAACCCGGCGGTCGCCATGCAGATGTGCCAGCCCTGGCCTTCGTCGCCCAACCGGTTGAACGCGGGCACGCGCACGTCTTCGAGCAGGATTTCGGCAAACCCGACGTGGCCATTGATCTTGCGGATCGGGTTGCGGGTGACGCCTGGCTGGTCGAGCTTGAAAAAGATGAGGCTCATGCCTTTGTGCCGTTCGCTGCCCGGTTCGCGGAACAGGCCGAACGCCCAGTCGGCAAAGGCCGCACGGCTGGACCAGATCTTGTGGCCATTGAGCACATATTCATCGCCTCCATCGGGATTTTTGGCACGTCGCGCGGTGGCGCGCACACCCGCCAGATCAGACCCCGCCTGCGGTTCGGACCATGCTTGCGCCCAGATTTCCTCGCCGCTCGCCATCGGCGGCAGAAATCGGGCCTTTTGCGCGTGTGTGCCAAATTCCATCAGCGTCGGGCCGAGCAGGAAAATCCCGTTCTGGTTGACCCGCCCCGGCGCTCCGGCGCGATAATATTCTTCCTCGAAAATCAGCCACTGGATCAGGTCGAGCCCACGCCCGCCGTATTCCACCGGCCAGGTGACCATACCCCAGTCGCCCGATTTCAGAACCGCCTCCCATGCGCGATGCGCTTCGAACCCTGTGCGCGTGGCGTCATAATGTTCGATCGGTACGTGGGGCACATGGGTGTGCAGCCATGCGCGCACTTGCGCCCGGAATGCCTGTTGTTCAGGGGTATACGCCAGGTGCATCAGAACTTTGCCGCCGTGCCGGTGCCGACGAACGCATCGCGCGCCTTTTGGCTGTCCTCGTGCATATACATTTCGAGCGTAAAGCCCTGTTCCCAGCGATATCCTCGATCGACATCGCGCGGTTCCAATCCGTTCAGCGCCTCTTTGGCCATGACCAGCGCCTTGCGGCTTTTGCCCGCGACCACACCGCAAAATGCCAGCGCCTCGGCTACAAGTTCAGCGCGCGGGACAACCTTTTCGACCGCGCCCAGACGATACGCTTCTTGTACGGGGATCGTGCCACCGGTGAAAAATGCGGCGCGCACTTTGTGGAGTGGCAACATCCGCGACAGATGACTGGCACCGCCCATCGCGCCGCGATCGACTTCGGGCAGCGAAAAGTATGTGTCGTCGGCGGCGATGATCACATCGCTGGCGCCGCACATGCCGATGCCGCCGCCGATCACGAATTTGTGCGCGGCGACCACCACCGGGATTTCGGCGTCGTGGATCGCTTTGAACGTCAGGTAATTGCCCCGGTTCAACAGCGTGATCCGTTCGGGATATGCCTGCATTTCCTTGATATCGACTCCGCCGCAAAACCCGCGCGCGGCCTCCGCCGCGCGGATCAGCAGCACATTGACGGCGGGGTTTGTCGCGGCCTCGCGGATCAGTGCGGGCAGCGACAGCCAGGTTTCGCTGTCGAACGCATTGACCGGCGGCACGTCGAATACGATTTGCGCGATCCGGTCCGCTATTTTCAGGGTTATCGGCATGGCAGGTTCCTCAAACAGGCGCGCAGAGCGCGGCCAGGCGCGCGCGCGCCTCGGTCATGATCCGGTCGACCAGCTCGGCGCAGCTGGGCATTTCGGCGATGCGCCCGGCGACAATGCCGGTGGCCATCACGCCGTGTTCGATGTCGCCATCGACGACCGCTTTCTGGATCAGCATCGGCATGGTCGCGGCCATCATCGCCTGGCGCAGCGGCACATCGCCGTGTCCGGTCATGCCGCGTGCGGCCCGTATGAAATCCAGCCATGACGCGCCGGACCGCCGTTTCATCGCTGACCCCGCCTCAAACGCGCGCAACCACATGCCGACCGGCCCCGATTTTTCGATGCGATCCAGCAATGGCGTGCGCACCATGCGCTGCGGAATTCCATCAAGCCGGGTGGTGACGATGATCTGGTCCGTACCAGCTTTCAGATAGGCAGCCTTTGCGACGTCAGCCACCGGGCTTTCGCGCGTCAGCAAAAACCGTGTGCCCATGGCGATCCCGACCGCCCCATAGGCGAGTGCTGCGACCAACCCGCGCCCGTCGCAAAACCCCCCGGCGGCAATGACCGGCACGTCCACCGCATCGAGCACCTGGGGCAACAGCACCGTTGTCGGCACCGATCCGGTGTGCCCGCCGCCTTCGCCGCCCTGCACGGTGATCATGTCGACGCCCAGCTCGACCATTTTGCGCGCATGTTTTACCGCGCCAACCGTGGGAATGCACAAGATGCCCGCGTCGCGAAACCGGCCGATCATTTTGGCATTGGGCCCGCGTCCGAAACTGACCGCGCGCACCTGGTCGTGATTGGCCAGGATCAATTCGACAATTGCGTCCGCGCCCGGCTGAAACGAATGGAAATTCACCCCGAACGGGCGATTGGTGCCCCGGCGCACAGCCAGGATCTTTGCGCAGCATTCGTCGGGGGTCATGACCGCCGCGCCCAGGAATCCGAACGCACCGGCATTGCTGCTGGCAATCACCAGCGCCGGTTCCGCGACCCAGCCCATCGCGGTCTGGATCACCGGAGCTGTGCAGCCCAGTCGTTCGGTCAGTATGGTCTGCAGCGCGTTCGACATTACGCTTCGCCCGCCTGTTTCTTGTTCGCCGCCGCCATGGCCTTGCCATCGAGGCCACCGATGGAATTGCCCTGCACCAGGTCGTTTTGCGCGTGGGCGAAATGGTGCATGTGAAACACTGTGTCCATCGCGGTGCGCTTGCCGCGCAATTCCTCGACATGGTTCACCGCCTGCTTGGTCAGCCAGTTGCCCATGCGTGGCTGCGCCGCCAGCTTGGCGGCCCAGGCGGTGGCAGTGGCGTGCAAATCGGCGCGCGGCACAACTTTGTTGACCATGCCGAATTGTTCGGCGCGCTGCGCAGTCATGCGTTCGCCCAACAACAGGAATTCCTTGGCCACGCGTGGCGGCAATTCGAACGCGTGCGCGAAATATTCGACGCCGGGAATGCCCATGCGGTTGACCGGGTCCTGAAAAAACGCGTCGTCGCTCGCCACGATCAGGTCGCAGACCCACGCCAGCATCAGCCCGCCGGCGATGCACGCGCCCTGGACCATCGCGATTGTCGGTTTTGGCACATCGCGCCAGCGGCGGCACATGCCCAGGTACTGTTCCTGTTCGCGGGTATACAGCAATTCGGCGGCGGGTTTGTTGGTGTGGCCGGGCAGGATCAGGCGGCGGTCAAATTCCTTGTGCAGATCGCGGCCCGGGGTGCCGATGTCATGGCCAGCGGAAAAATGCTTGCCTTCGCCCGCCAGCACGATCGCGCGCACCTCGTCATCATTGACGGCGCGGACGAAGGCGTCGTCCAGCGCATAAGTCATCTGGCCGTTCTGCGCGTTGTTGAATTTTGGCCGGTTCATCGTGATCCAGGCGACGTTTTCGATCACTTCGTAGCGGACGGGCTCGTCGGTTTCATAGACGATATCGACCTGTTTGGGTTCGACGAAATCGCTCATCCGCGTTGCTCCTGCGTGACCGTTGGCGGTGCTGATGGCCATATTGATGGATTGTCCTTGAACACCCCGGCGCGAATGCCATGTGGATCGAGCCCGGCGATAACCGCCAGATCATCGGCATGGGGCAGCGCGGTTTCGGGCAATGAATCGAGCCGTTGCAGCGCGAACCCGGTCGCGGCCTGTACAGCTTCGAATGTGACCCCGGGGTGCAGCGAAATGACCCGCATCGCTGGCATGGCATCATCGCCGACGCCGCCGAAATCGATCACGCACAAATTGGTGATCACACGGCGCAGATCGACACCGGAATAGTTCCCGCCCGGCACCCGCCGTGCCGGATTGTACCCGACGCCTGACACCATATCGACTTCGCCGGGCACGAACACCCGCGCTGTATGCTGCGGGAAAAAGAACGAGTTGGGGTGATAGATCGTGTTGCCGGGAAAGCCGCGCACCCCCAGCATTTGCGTTTTTGGCTGTTGATGCGTGCCGCCCAGCCGCGACAGATTGATCTGGCCAAACCGGTCGATCTGAGTCGGGGTGACCATCGCATGGCGCCGTCCGGTCCACACCGCGCTGTCGAAAAACCGGCTGAATGGCAGATGCCCGGCCTTTTTGCGGTCATCATAGCCGCGCGGGCCAAGCGGCACTGGCTGTTCGACCAGATACGCCTCACCATCGGTCATCATCACTTCGGGGCTGTGGGTCAGTTTCGCCAGACCCGCACCCAGCCGCGGGATCGGGCCAACGCCGGTCGCAATGATCTCGCCATTCCCGCGAAACGCCTCGGACGCAGCGAAAATGCACAGTTCTGCCAAGGAGATGTCACTCATCAGAATATCGGCAGCGGCAGCGCCGCGACCGCCTCCTTTCCGCCAAACGATGCAAGGTAATCGGCTTCATTCGCGCCAACGAACCGGTGTATGACCGCGCTCCAATCCCCCGGGTCGCGGGCGGCTTCGGCATACGCCTTGAACGCCTTGCCATCCCAGCCATACGCGGGCGGCATTGAACTGGGATGCGCGCCACACGGAATTTCCACCACGCCGGTGACAAAGCAGCGTTCGAACGTGTTGGCTGTCGCATCGTCGGGGTAATGGTCCTCGATCCGATCGACCATTTCCTCGCAACTGACGAAGCTTTTGGCCGCCGCTTTGGCAAACCATTCGTCGTAATAGCTGTCGGGGCCAAACACTTGCACATTGCCGCGCCAGTCGCTGCGGTTGACGTGGATCAGCGCCGCATCGAGTTTCAGTGCGGGCATCGCGATCAGCGTTTCGCCATCGGGATATGGGCTGTTCACGGTCTTCAATCCGCCCAATTCGGCCAGATCGGTGCCCAGCCCGACCCGTGTCGGCAGGAATGGCAGGCCAAAGGCTGCGGCCTTCAGCCCCCACTGAAACATGCCTTCATCGAGTTCGAGAACCTCAATCGCGCCCGCCTCACGCGCTTTGCGGAACCACGGTTCGAGCGGAATGGCGTCGAGCGAGACGAACGCGAATACCAGCTTTTTGACTTTGCCCGCTGCGCATAACATCCCGACATCGGCGCCGCCATAAGCTACCACGGTCAGGTCAGTCAGGTCCGATCGCAGAATTTCGCGCACCAGCGCCATCGGTTTACGCCGCGGGCCCCATCCGCCAATGCCCAGCGTCATGCCATTGGATAATTGCGCAACAATGTCTGCCGCGCTCATACGCTTGTCGAGAGTTCCATCGGTCACTCTCACGTTGATTGCTCCTGCTGATTTTTGATGGCCTTTTGCCAGGCCCATTCGTGGCCCCAGACGCTGATGGCTTTGTGGCGGGTGGTGACCCAGGCGGCAGGGTCGATGATCAGGCTGTCGCAGCCGACTTCCAGGTCGAACCCACCCGGCGTCTGGACATAAAATCCGGTGGTCTGGTCGTTGACATGGCGGCCGAGCGTCGCGCTTTCGGCATAGCCGAACCGCTTCATGCGATCGTGCGCCATGCCGACATCGATCAGGCTGGGCAGTTCGAGCATGATGTGCACCGCGCCTGATGGCAGGACCGGGCCTTCGCCAACTGCAATCGAATGGTGCCGACCGTTGTCGGCGTGCAAAAACGCAAAGCCCATCGATGGGCCAGTGGGGCCAAACAGATTGAACCGTGGCATGTCGGTCTCGTGGAAGCCGAGCACTTCGCGATGAAACGCTACGGTCTCGTCAAAATTGGGCGCGCTGAACACTACATGGCCCATGCCCATGACGCCGGTGACGAATTGCGCAACGCCGATCGGGGACACAAATGGCGTATCGCCATGGGCCTCGCCGCAATACAGTTCCAGCCCGTTGCCCGCCGGATCGCTGGTCGCAAACATCGCTTCTGAACCGCGTGTGGCGGCTTGTTCGGCGCTGGCCCAGGTCACTGGGCGCCCCGCGGCGATGACTTTGGATGCCAGCGCCTCCAGATCGG
>JAYTHT010000035.1:0-6999 GCA_043732365.1 Novosphingobium sp.
CACATCATCGACCCGCGCCGGATCGATTCCGGCGCGCGCGATCGCGGCGTTGACGACGTGCGCGGCCAACACCGGCGCCTCGGTGTCGTTGAATGCGCCCCGATAGGCCTTGCCGACCCCGGTGCGCGCGGTGGAAACAATTGCGGCTTCGCGCATGACTAAATCCTCTCTCATTGGCTCTTTCAGGTAAACCCGTGCATATTGGTCGGTCCGAAATAGGCGCGCATTTCGGTTACTTTGCACGCATCATCAAATTTGAACGTGTCGATAACATCAACGTGTTTGTCGCTGCCGTCCCAATGCATCAAGACCGAAAATGCGAAGGCGGCATAATTGCCAGCGATGCGTACCGGACCTTCGAGCTTCAGCTTTGCGCCGGTCTGCATCGATGCGGTGTAGAAACCCAGAATTGCGTCGTGGCCGATGTGCGGCGGGCTGCCGATCGGGTCCTCGACCGTGGCGCCAGGCGCAAATAGCGCGGCGACTGCTGCTGGATCGCGGTTCGCAAAGGCGTCAACATAAGCATGAACGGCGGCTTCCATATGTTTGGGTTCAGGCATGGCTTTCACTCCGTAAAATAGCGGCTGATCGTGTCGATCACGCAGGCGGGTTTGGTTTGTCCTTCGATTTCGATCGTCACGCGCACGACCGACTGGATTGCGCCTTTGACCAGTTCGACCGTGATGAGTTCGCCAGTCGCACGGATGCGGCTGCCGACGAGAACGGGATTCAGGAACCGCAGACGATCCGCGCCGACATTCACCGCATGGGCAAACCCGCGCACTTCGATCAGGCTGGGCAGAAAATAATTAACCAAACTAAGCGTCAGATAGCCATGCGCGATCGTGCCCCCAAACGGCCCCGCTGTGGCGCGCGCGACATCGACATGGATCCACTGGTGATCGCCGGAAATCTGGGCAAACCCATCGACGCGGTCCTGTTCGATTGTCAGCCAATCGGTCGGGCCAAACAGAGCCCCTCCGGCACCGATCAGGTCGTTGGGGTGGTCGAATATGCGGGCCGCAGCTCTCCGTCCAGGCATCGTCATGCGCGCTGGCTGGACACAGGGACAATTTCGCCGGTCATGTACGACGACAGATCGCTGGCGAGGAACAGCATGACATTGGCGACTTCCCACACCTCGGCCGGGCGGCCATATGCTTCGGTCTTCACCAGTTCGGTCAGTCGTTCCCCGGTGGTCACTTTGGCCAGGAAAGGATGCATCGCCAGGCTGGGCGCGACCGCATTGATGCGCACGCCGTGGTCGGCAGCCTCCAGGGCGGTGCAGCGGGTAAACGCCATGACCCCGGCTTTGGCAGCGGCATAGTGCGCCTGTCCGCGTTGTGCGCGCCAGCCCAGCACCGATGCATTGTTGACCATTACGCCGCTGCGATGGGCATACATCGACGGCAGGAATGCACGGGTCATCCGGAACAAGCTGGTCAGCGTGACGTCCAGCACGCGGCTCCATTGGTCGTCCGTCATGTCCACGACATCGACTTCGCCGCCAAGGCCCGCGTTGTTGATCAGAACATCGACCTGGCCAAATTCTGCGAGTGCAGTGTCGCGCAAGCCTTGCACAGCCGCTTCATTGGTTACGTCGCACACGCATGTTGCCGGGCGCGCGCACCTGACTTCGGTGGCAATCCGGTCGGCCGCTTCGCCCAGCCGGCGTTCATGGAAATCGCTGATCAACAGGCGCGCCCCTTCCTCGGCGGCACGTTTGGCGACGGCAAAGCCGATGCCGGTGCCCGCAGCGGCGGTGATGACGACGCTTTTGCCTTTCAACAGGCCCAGCGGCGTTGGGTAAGGGGGCACGGGAACGGTCACAAATCACCTCTCGGTTCGAACTTTTTCATAGATCGCCTCGCGGCAATTTTGTTATAGATCGCCTCGCGGCTCACGGGGTAAACCAAGGCCGCGCTCAGCGATCAAATTGCGTTGAATCTGGTTGGTGCCGCCGTAAATCGTGTCGGCCCGGCTGAAGAGAAACAAGTTGGGCAACGTGCTGAATTCATACGCATCGCCTTGCGCCACTTCACCAGCCTGCCCCAACACATCCATCGCCAATTCGCCCAGCGTACGACGCCATGTCGCCCACTGGATCTTGTATGTCAGCGCGGCGCCGTCGATCGCGCTATGGTCTGTGTTCGACAGCATCCGCAGCGCGCCATAACGCATCAGGCGCAGGCCGATTTCCGCTTTGGCCAGGCGTTGGCGGATCAACGGATCATGCGCGGCGCCATTGGCCCGCGCCGCCGCGATCACTTCGTCCAGTTCATTGCGGAACGACATCTGCTGGCCCAGGGTCGACACCCCGCGTTCGAATGCGAGCAGGCCCATCGCGATTTTCCAGCCATCACCAATGGCGCCGATCAGGCTGTCAGCCGGGCAGCGCGCATCGGTAAAGAACGTTTCGTTGAATTCGGCATCGCCATTGATCTGGGTAATGCCGCGCACATCGATGCCCGGCTGATCGATTGGCATCATCAGGAATGTCAGGCCTTTGGGCCCTTTGGACCCTTCCTGCGTGCGCGTGACGACAAAGATCCAATCGGAAATATGCGCCAGGCTGGTCCAGATCTTCTGGCCATTGACGACCCATTGCCCGTCCTCCAGCCGGCCTTTGGTGCGCACCGCTGCCAGGTCAGACCCGGCATTGGGTTCGGAAAACCCTTGGCAGAAAATCGTGCGACCTGCGGCGATATCGGGCAGGAACCGACGTTTCTGCGCTTCGCTGCCAAACGCCAGCAGCGTCGGCCCGGCCAGTTCGATACCAATGTGGTTGACCCGGCCCGGCACCCCGGCGCGCGCATATTCTTCGGCAAAGATCACTTGCTGCGCCAGGCTGGCAGCGCGCCCGCCCCACAGGCGTGGCCAGCCGATTGCGGACCAGCCATGTTCGCCCAGGTGTTGTTCCCATTCCTTGCGCCGTTCCGCTTTGGCAGTCAGCGTGGTCACGCCCCTGATGTCTTTGAACGGGCCCGCCATCTGCGCCTGCAACCAGTCGGCGCATTCGGTGCGAAACAGCTCGTCAGCGGGCGAAAAGCCCAGCTTCATGTGGCCGCTCCCACAATCATCCGCGCGATCGCCTCGCGATGGTAGTTGCCATCGCCCAGCATGTTCTGGATCGACCGTGCGCGTTTGAAAAACAAGTGCGCATCGTGGTCCCAGGTAAAACCGATCCCGCCGTGCAGCTGGATCATATTGCCCGCGCACATAAAATAGGTGTCGGCGGCAAAGCTTTTGGCGGCATGCAGTGCGATTGCGGTTTCGTCGGAATTTTCATCGACCGCGCAGGCCGCCCAATAAACGGCGGAGCGCGCCTGTTCGATTTCGATCATCATGTCGGCCAGCCGGTGTTTATAGGCCTGGAACGAACCGATCGTGCGCCCAAACTGCACCCGTTCACGCGCATACGCGACGGTACGATCGAGCGCGGCTTGCGCCCCGCCCAGTGCCTCGGCCGCCAGACAGATCCACCCGGCGGCCAGCGCGGCGGGTATCGCCGCATCGCCATTGTCGATCGCCTCGGCCGGGGCATCGGTCAAAACGATAGTGGCAAAGGGGCGGGTCTGATCCATCGTGACATGCGGCGTGATCGCCACGCCCCGGCCTTTCAGATCGACGATCCAGGCGTTGTCGCCACCATAGACCAGCATCAGATTGGCCACCGCGCCATGCGGCAGAAATGAAAACGTGGCTGACAGGCGCCCCTTGGCAACCGCGATGTCGGCCTGCCAGGCCGCCGTGGCAATCACTTCGCCGGCGGCAAAGCGCGGCACCCATTCAGCCTTTTGCTCTTCGCTGCCGCCTTTGGCGATCGCCTGCCCGACCATGGCATGGCCCAGCAGTGGCAGCGCCGCGACATGCGCACCGGCGGCCTCTGCCACCTGGGCCAGTTCGACCATGCCCAGCCCGGTGCCGCCGTGTTTCTCTGGCAGGGCGATTCCGGCCAGCCCGAGTTCACCCGCAAATGCGGCCCACAATCCGGCATCGATCCCGTTGCCAGCCATTGCTAGTCGCGTGCGCGCGCTGGTCGCGTGTTCGGCAAAGAACCCGCGCACCGTTTCGCCGATCATGCGCTGTTCGTCGGTAAAGGCGAATTCCATGTCAGGCGGTTCCCCACACTTTGCGCGGGGACATGCGTTGGGCGATCAGGCGGGTGACAGCGTCGCCGACTTGCGCCGGGGCCCAGCGCGCCTGCAAATCGGCGAACGGACCTTCGCGCCACCCGTCCTCGAGCATGATCTTGCCGCCTTCGAGTTCAAACACGCAGCCGGTTACATCGACGCTTTCGCTGCTGCCCAGCCACACTACGGTCGGTGCAACATTGGCAGCGTCCATCGCGTCAAAGGTCGCGCCTTGCGTGGCCATCTTGTCGGCAAATGCCTGTTCGGTCATGCGCGTCCGCGCCGATGGGGCGAGCGCATTGGCGGTGATCCCATAGCGGCCCAGTTCGGCCGCCTGAACCAGAGTCAGCGCGGCGATCCCGCCTTTGGCCGTGGCATAGGCGGCCTGCGCGATCGACCCCTGCAACCCGGCGCCCGATGTTGTGTTGATAATCCGCGCGTCGGGCTGGCGGCCCGCCTTCTGCTTGCCGCGCCAGTAATCGACGGCGTGGCGGCTCAGGCAAAAATGGCCGCGCAGATGGACATGCATCGTTGCGTCCCATTCGTCGCAGGTGGCCGAAACGAACATGCGGTCGCGCACGATCCCGGCGTTGTTGACCACCACATGCAGATCGCCAAATGCGGCCAGTGTGGCATCGACGATGCGTTTGGCCGCGTCCCAGTCGGTGATGTCCTCGGTATTGGCCAGTGCCTTGCCGCCGGCGGCGATAATCTGTGCCACGACGCGGTCGGCGGCGGTGGTGTCGTGGCCTTCGCCGTCCAGCGCCGTGCCAATGTCGTTGACCACGACATTGGCGCCCTCGGCAGCAAAGGCTAGCGCATAAGCGCGGCCCAGTCCGCCCGCGGCGCCGGTGATGATGACAGTGCGATTGGCGCAAATGCCCATGGCGATATCCTTCAAATGGCCGGTGCTGGCACGGGCAACAGCAAGTGTTGTGAAACGTCCCCGATCATGTCGAGCAGCGCATAATCGCGCGTGGCAAAGTGCCAGGTCGCGCCACCGGGTGAACCGGGGACACGCGCGAATGTGTCGTGATATCGCCCGGCGCAAATTGCCTGCAGCGGCAGCGTCGCGGTCTGCTGAAACACGGTGTAATATGACCGGCACATTGCGGTGCCCGCCGCATCGTCCACATCGACAATCGGGTTGGTGATCACATGTTTGGTGCGCGGCGTGCCGCAATCGTAAATGCGCACATAGGCCCGCCACTGTGCCAGCATCGCCACCCCGCCATGGACCACCTGACCACTGCCGAGCGTCACATCGGCGTGGTCGAACAGCGCGGCGACCTGTTCCAGGCGCCCTTCGTCCATCAGTTCGGCATAGCGATGGATCAGGTTGATGATCTGCATTTCGGGGCTCATGTCACAACCTTTCGATGATCGTGACATTGGCCTGCCCGCCGCCTTCGCACATCGTTTGCAGGCCGTAACGCCCGCCGGTGCGTTCCAGCGCATTCAGCAATGTGGTCATCAGTTTTGCGCCGGTTGCGCCAATCGGATGGCCCAGAGCAATCGCGCCGCCCTGAACATTGACCTTTTCGTGGGGGATCGAGAGCTCCTTCATCCACGCCAGGGTGACCGAGGCAAACGCCTCGTTGCATTCGAACAGATCGATATCTTCCAGCCTCATGCCCGACTTCATCAGGGCGTAGCGCGTGGCGGCGATTGGCCCGGTCAGCATCCACACCGGATTATCGGCGCGGACCGACAAGTGGTGGATGCGCGCGCGCGGTGTGAAACCATGATCCGTTACCGCGCGTTCGCTGGCAATCAGCAGCGCGGCGGCGCAATCGCTGTTCTGACTGGCGTTGCCCGCCGTTACCCGGCCGCCGTCGCGCACCGGCTTTAGCGCGGCAAGACCCGCCAACGTTGTGCCGGGGCGAATGGTCTCGTCGCGATCAAGCCCGCCCAGCGGGGCGATTTCGCCCGCGAACCACCCGGCTTCGGTCGCGGCGTGCGCACGCATGTGGCTGGCACAGGCAAATGCATCCAGCTCTTCGCGGCTGATCGCCCACTTCTCGGCGATCATTTCGGCGGACCGGATCTGGTTCACTTCCGCGTTGCCATAACGTGCGTCCCAGCCGGTTGATCCGGTAAACGGACTGTCAAAACCATAGGCCTGGCCTGCGATCATCGCCGCCATGATCGGGATGCGGTTCATGGCCTGGCTGCCGCCGGCAACCACGATATCCTGGGTGCCGCTCATCACGCCTTGTGCCGCAAAGTGTACTGCTTGCTGCGCACTGCCGCACTGCCGGTCGATGGTCACACCGGGCACCTCTTCAGGCAACCCGGCGGCCAGCCATGCCGTGCGACCGATATCGCCAGCCTGTCCGCCAATCGTTTCGGTGCAACCCCACACCACATCCTCGACCATGGCTGGATCGAACGCATTGCGGGCCATCAGCGCCTTGATCGGATGCGCGGCCAGGTCCGCCGGATGGATCTGCGCAAGGCTGCCCTGTTTGCGGCCGACCGGCGCGCGGATCGCATCGATAATATAGGCTTCAGGCATCGTGGCCCTCTCTGGCAAAAGTTGTGTCGGGGCCGGTCGGGCGCGTAAAAACGCGCGCGGCGACGCGCCTGCGATGGAAATGCGGGGTGCCCCAGGCGTGGGTCAGCGCCAGCGCACGTTTCAAAAACAGGTGCACATCGACTTCCCATGAATAGCCCATCGCGCCGTGCACCTGGATGGCGGCGCGCGCGGCGGTGTCGGCGGCGGCCATCGCGACCAGCTTTGCCTCGGACACACGCGCGGCGGCATAAATGTCGCGCGCGGGGCAATCGGCGGCGGCGGCCAGCACCACCGGGCGGGCAAATTCGATCGCGACTTGCGCGCTCGCCAGGTGATGCTTGACCGCCT
>JAYTHT010000036.1:0-2020 GCA_043732365.1 Novosphingobium sp.
CGCTGGCAGGGCGGGGCGATTGCCGCCAGCCTGGCCGCGCTGGTACTGGGGATCACGATGTGGCAGCGGCCAGTGCCCGCGCCGCAAATTGTATCCGTAGTCCAGGCACCCGCTGCGCCGATGGTCGCTGTCCTGTCGGGCAAGGCGGGTGTCGTGTCAGTCAACTATGACCCCGCCAGCGGACGCATTGCCTCGGTGGTCGATGGGCTCGATACCGGTCAGCGCGCAGTCGAATTGTGGGTGATCCCGGCCGACGGCAAACCGCGCTCGCTGGGCCTGTTACCACAAGGCCGGCCCGGCTGGCACCCCGCGCCCGCAGCCGCGGCGCGCGCCTTGCAGCCCGGCGTTACGCTGGCGGTTTCGCTGGAACCGCAGGGCGGCTCCACGACCGGATTGCCGACGGGCCCGGTCGTGCTGACGGGTAAGCTGGGGCAAGCAAGCTAGACGTTTGTAACCGTGTGACGATCACGTTTTGGCCCAACCAGACACCTTGCATCTATCGGGCCGCTGGTATCGTATATGTGGGCACAAGGAGATGCCTGATGTCGCTCAAACTTCGTTATATTGCGCCCGTTGCGGTTTTGGCCGCGGTCGGTTTTGCCGCGACTCACGCGTCTGCCGCGCTGCCCGTCGGGGCCACTGCGCCGCAAGTGAACACGCCTGCGGTGATCGCCGGTAAACCGTTCGAATTCCATCTGTCGGAAGCGTTGAAAAAAGGCCCGGTGGTGCTGTATTTCTTTCCTGCGGCGTTCACTGGCGGCTGCACGATCGAAGCGCACAATTTCTCTGACGCGACTGCGCAATTCGCCGCGCAGGGTGCCACTGTGATCGGTCTGTCGCATGACCCGATCGACAAATTGAGCCGATTTTCAGTCACTGAATGCCGCAATCGGTTTGCGGTTGGCGTGGCCAGCAGCGCGATCATTTCGGCCTACAAAGTCAAAATTCCGGTGATGTCGATGTCCGACCGCACCAGCTATGTGATCGCGCCCGATGGCAAGATCCTGTTGGCATACAGCGCGATGAGCCCCAACGAGCATGTCAGCAAATCACTGGCGGCGGTAAAGGCGTGGAGACTCGCGCATCCTTGACCTGCAAGGGCCAGTTTGGGTGGGGCCGGATTGGGTGGGGCCAGATTGGCGAGAGCGAGCTATCGCCGCTCCCCAACCGGGGCGATGATCAACCCCGCCGCGCGTAGCGCACTTCAAACCCGCCTTTGACGAGAGCCAGCCCGGCCCATTCCTGCGCTTCGTCGTACCACAAGTTCAATTTGACCGGCCCGGTCAGCGCAAAATTGTGCACGCGCAGGGCTTTGCCGTCGGCGGCCTCGACCATTGTCATGCCTTGTGGGACGATCTGGGGTCGCAGCAGGTCTCCGTTCTGAGTGTTGATCCACGGCCCATCGAGTTCGCGGTGGTTCCAGTGCGTCGCGGGCAGCGCATCGGCGGGCGCGGTATAGCTGGGGTGGCCCACCGGCTGTACGATCAGGCCGCCGGGCTCGCGCCTTCCTTCGACGCGGTAGTGCGTGCCATTTTCGTTGGTCTGGGTGGAAAGCTCGATGACTTGCCCACCCTGCCAGCGTTCGCGCACGGTATGGGTGTAACGAAACAGCGTCATCGGCCCGATGCGATAGGCCAGGTCGACCGCGACTTCGACGAGCAGGCCATCGGGCTGCGGATGAAAAATCAGGTCATGGGTGCCCAATTTGCGCGACCCGTACCGCACATCAAAACCCAGCCGGTTTGCAGGCGGTACCGGCAAAGCCGCCGCCATCGCGGCGCCCGAGGTCAGGAAACCCGGCGTCAGCA
This sequence comes from Novosphingobium sp., assembly GCA_043732365.1. Classification (GTDB taxonomy): domain Bacteria; phylum Pseudomonadota; class Alphaproteobacteria; order Sphingomonadales; family Sphingomonadaceae; genus Novosphingobium. Next base: position 1,809 of record JAYTHT010000036.1, read on the forward strand.
GCGCGACCATGCCGCCCAGTGCTTCACGACGTCCGATCATGACGGTTTTTCGAGGACATACAGGCCGACATCGATCTGCCCGGTGGTAAACCCGGCCTCGCAATAGCTGAGGTAATACGTCCACAGCCGGACAAATTGATCGTCAAAGCCAAGCGCGCCGATCTGATCGTATGCGGCCTCAAACCGGCGGCGCCATTCGGCCAGCGTTGCCG
>JAYTHT010000037.1:0-2007 GCA_043732365.1 Novosphingobium sp.
CGATCACCGGCACGATCCGGCGCAAGCGGCCGGCCGGTTCATCCTCAGGCGCGTATTCGTCGCCCAGATCCTCTTCCGCCGCGAGCGTGCGGGTCGACAGCGTGTCGGTGTTCTCGTCCGGTTCGCCATCCACATGGCCGCCGTCGAGCGCGATGATGCGTGATCCCCCGTTCATATTGGGACACTATCACGCTTTGCGACCGGAGTGGAACAGTCTGCGTGTGCGAATTTTTGTGGCCTCTAACGCCGCGTTAATTTGGGTCGTGGCATAGAGCTGATCATGGCTTACCTTGGCGAAACGATTGATGCACATCTGGTTGCGGCACTGGGCGATGATCCGGTGCTGTTGCGCGAATTGCGCAGGGCATTTCTGGATAGCGCATTGTCAGCGCTGAATTTGCTGGAACGGGCACGCTGCGATGCAAACTGGCGCATGGCGGCCGAGCGTCTCAAGGGGTTGGCCGCAACATTCCATGGCGCCGAACTGGTGATACTGGCCGAAACCGCGATTGCCGGCGCGCCCGGCGATCCGTCGGTGTTGCGCCGGATTCGCGCCCTGCTCGCCGAAATAGATCCCGCCGCCTGATTTTCCTTCCTAATTCGGCTAACTGACCTGACGGCTTGGCAGGGCGTTGCGCTGCGCCTAAGGTGATGGTCTGCGGGGGTGGGCCATGCGGCAATCAGGAGAACAAGGTCCTTGCGGGTCGCATTGCTGTCACTCACCGATGCCATAGCGGGTGAACCCCAGGGTTTGCGCGGGTATCTGACGATCGGCGGGCGACCGCTGGCCCGGCATCAGCTTGGTCTGGCGCTGGCGCTGGGCTGCACCCGGATCATCGTCGTGACAGAGGCGCTGACTGGCGAGGTCATTGCCTTGCAACACGCGACAGAGGCTGCCGGCGCTCGGTTTCATGTGATTACCCATGCCCACGCGCTGTTGCCGCTGATCACTGCCGAAGACGAACTGTTCGTGCTGGCCGACGGGTTGCTGGTGCTGCCCGACGCCGCACTGGCGCGGTTGGAGGAAGGGCCAGGCGTGCTCGCGCTGCCGGTGGAGGCGGGCGTTGCCGCTGGTTTCGAACGGATCGATATCAATCATGCATTTGCCGGGATGATCCGCATGCCCGGGCGTTTGGTAGCGGGACTGGGCGATCTGCCGCCCGAATGGAATGCGCATGCCGCGCTGTTACGACTGGCGGTGCAGGGGCGCGTGCCGATGCGATTGCTGCCAGAGGCATTGCTGGCCGATGGCCGCTGGGTCGTCGTGCGCAACGAGGATGAGGCGCAGGCGGTCGAACCGGTCTGGCTGCGTCTGCACACTGCAAGCGCGCATGTGCGCAGCCCGGGTGAATGGATCGCGGGGCAATTGGTGCACAGCATGGGCCCGGCCTTGCTCCATGCCGGAACCGGGCCCTGGGTGGTGGCAATGGGCGGTGTGGTCGCGCTGTTGCTGGCGGTGGGGGCGGGCTGGTTTGAATGGCCCACGGCGGGGTTCGGCTTGCTGGCGCTCGCCTGGGTGCTGGTCCGGGTCGCGGCGCTGATGACGCGGATAGAGCGGCAATCGCTGCTCGAAACGCGCAAATTGCCGCCCACTGGTCTGTGGTTTGAACTGGCGATCGATGCCGCTTTCGTTGTGGTGGCGATCTGGCGCAGCGATCTGGCGCGTTTGCCCGGGGTATCGTTCGGAATTAACTGGTTTGCACCGCTGGTGTTCATGTTGTTGCTGCATTTTGCGCCACGCGTGATGCCAGAGGGCCGCTGGACATGGTGGTTGCGCGATCGGCTGGTCGCGGGGACCGGTTTTGTCGTGGTCAGCGCGGTGCTGCCGTTTGATTATTGCTTGCGTGCGGCGGTACTCGGGCTGCTCGTCTGGGCGATGGTGGTTACCCCGAAACATCAGGGCGCAGCTAACCCCGGATTAACCAGCCGCGAGTAAGTTGAATACTATGGATCAGGCAGTATTTTCGGGGGATCATAGGGCGAAGGACGCAGGGGCCGTGCTGGCCA
>JAYTHT010000038.1:0-6943 GCA_043732365.1 Novosphingobium sp.
TTGCGATTGTCGCTGAATATCACCGCAGAGGATTTCGCGCTGGGCGATGTGACCGGGCGCGTGCGCACGTTGCTGGCGCAAAGCGGGTTTGCCGCCGACCGGTTGACCTTGGAAATCACCGAACAATCGCTAATCGGCGATTTCGACGCCAGTGCGCGCGCACTGCGGGCGCTGGCCGATGACGGAGTGCAAATTGCACTCGACGATTTCGGCACCGGCTATTCGAATTTCCGCGCTTTGAAAGTGCTCCCGCTCGACACGTTGAAGCTCGATCGCTCGCTCGTCCGCGATATCGCGCACGATCCGCGCGACCGGGCGATTGTCGCTGCGATGATCGCCATGGCCCGCGCGCTCGATCTGAAAGTCATTGCCGAAGGGATCGAGACAGAGGCGCAATTGGCGATCCTGGCCGAAGAAGGCTGCGACCTATTCCAGGGTTTCCTGCGTGCAGGACCAGTCTCACCCGAAGAATTTGGCGTGCTCGCCAAAGGCTAGGCAATCGTGGGGCGTCAGGCGGCTTTCTTCGTCGCCTTTAGCACGATCGCCGACAATCCCCGGGTCAATTGCACCAGACCGTTCAGGCGCGCCTCGGCATTGCCCCAGGCGCGCTGGATTACCATTTTGTTGTCGGGGCGCAATTTGGCGACACCGTTCAACCGTTCGACATAGGCAAACAGGCCTTGCGGATCGGCGAATGTGTCGCCGTGGAAGCTGACCAGCACGCCCTTTGCGCCCACGTCGATCTTGCTGATGCCCGCGATGATCGCCTGGCGTTTGACTTCGATCAGGCGCAGCAGGTTCTGCGTCGGCGTAGGCAGCGGGCCAAACCGGTCGATCATTTCTGCGGCCAGCGCCTCGACCGCCTCTGGCCCCTCGGCATCGTTCATGCGGCGATACAGCGCCATGCGCACGGCAAGGTCGGGTACGTATTCTTCTGGAATCATGATCGGCGCATCGACCGTGATCTGCGGATTGAGCGCGCCGCGTTCGCGCAGCATGCTGAAATCGCCGGCTTTGGCCGCCAGGATCGCATCCTCGAGCATCGACTGGTACAGTTCGAACCCGACTTCCTTGATATGCCCCGACTGTTCGTCGCCCAGCAAATTGCCGGCGCCGCGCAGATCGAGATCGTGGCTGGCCAATTGAAACCCGGCGCCCAGTGAATCGAGGTCGCCCAGGACTTTCAGGCGTTTTTCGGCGACCGGCGATAGCGCGTGGTCTTCGGGATAGACCAGATAGGCATAGGCACGCAGTTTTCCACGCCCGACCCGCCCCCGCAACTGGTACAATTGCGCCAGGCCAAAGCGGTCGGCGCGGTGGAGGATGATCGTGTTGGCGCTGGGGATGTCGATCCCGCTTTCGATAATCGTGGTCGACAACAGCACTTCGTATTTGCGCTCGTAAAACGCGCCCATGCGGTCTTCGACTTCGACCGGACTCATCTGGCCATGCGCGGATACAGCGCGGATTTCGGGGACATTCAGCCGCAGCCATTCCTCCATTTCCGGCATGTCGGCAATGCGCGGCACGACGATAAAGCTTTGCCCGCCGCGCTGGTGTTCGCGCATCAAGGCCTCGCGCATCACCAGATCGTCCCACGGCATCACATATGTGCGCACCGCCAGCCGATCGACCGGTGGGGTCTGGATTGTGGTCAATTCGCGCAAGCCCGACATCGCCATTTGCAGCGTGCGCGGAATCGGCGTCGCAGTCAGAGTCAGGACATGGACGTCTGCCTTCAGTTCCTTCAGCTTTTCCTTGTGCGTGACGCCAAAGCGTTGTTCTTCATCGACAATGACGAGGCCGAGATTGCGAAATTCGATTGATTTCGACAGTAGCGCATGCGTGCCGATCACCACGTCGATTGTGCCACTGGTCAGGCCTGCGCGCGTTTCGGCGGCTTCCTTGGCGGGAACCAGTCGCGACAATCGGCCGATATTGAGCGGAAAGCCGGAGAACCGTTCCTTGAACGAACTGTAATGCTGGCGCGCCAACAATGTGGTCGGCGCGATCACTGCAACCTGTCGCCCAGCCATTGCCGAGACGAACGCGGCGCGTAACGCAACTTCTGTTTTGCCAAAACCGACATCACCGCAGACCAGCCGGTCCATCGGCTTGCCCGACGCGAGGTCTGTCAGCACATCATCGATCGCGCGTTCCTGATCGTCGGTTTCAGTCCACGGAAAACGATCGACAAACGGCCCGTAACTGGCCGGATCGACATCAAGCACATCGGCATGGCGTAAGGCCCGCAACGCAGCCGTCGCCATCAATTGCCCGGCCATTTCCAGAATGCGTTCGCGCAGCTTGGCCTTGCGCTTTTGCCAACCTTCACCGCCCAGCCGATCGAGCGCGACATTTTCGCTGTCATTGCCATACCGCGACAGCACGTCGAGATTTTCGACCGGAATATACAGCTTGTCATTGCCGGCATACGTCAGTTGCACGCAATCGTGCGGGCTGGCACCGACGCGGATCGGCTCCAGTCCTTCATAGCGACCGATGCCGTGCTCCATATGCACCACCAGGTCGCCGGGATTGAGCGCGGACAGCTCGGCCAGAAAGGCGTCGGCATCCTTGCGCTTGCGTTTGCGCCGCACCAACCGGTCGCCCAGGATATCCTGTTCGGTGATCAGTTCCAGATCGTCGCTGGCAAAGCCGTGATCGAGCGGCAAGACGATCGCGGCGACTTTGCCGGTTGCGGCCACGCCCAGCGCTTCTTGCCAGGTTTCTGCCATGACCAGTTTGAACTTGCCCGCATCGGCCAGCAAGGCCGCCAGCCGCGACCGTGATCCCGGGGAATACGCTGCCAGGATCGGTTTCAGCCCGCGTGTTGCCAGCGCCGCCAGATGGCGTGCTGCCGCTTCATAGACATTGCTGCCTTGCGCGCGTTCGGGGGCGAAATCGTGCGCGCTGGTAAACCCGAAATCGATCACGCGTGCGGAATCGGGTTCGGCAAAGATCGACAGGCGATGGACCGGCCAGCCCGCCATGGCGCGTTCGAATTCGGCGCTGCTCAAATACAGTGCGTCGGCATCGAGCGGGCGATAATGCCCGGCCTGTGCGCGCGCTGATTCGACGCGCGCCTGATGGTAGTCGGTAATATCCGACAGCCGCGTTTCCGCCGCCTTGGCCGCGCCTGCATCAAACAGCACCAGGTCGTCTTCGGCCAGATGGTCGAACAGCGTGACCATGCGGTCTTCGAACAGCGGCAGCCAGTGTTCCATCCCGGCGAGCCGGCGCCCATCGCTGACCGCCTGATACAGCGCATCACCGGTGGCAGTGGCGCCAAAAATCTCGCGGTACCGGCTGCGAAACCGCTTGATACTGGCTTCGTCGAGCAAAGCCTCGCTGGCCGGGATCAGAAGATGGCTGTCAACCGGCTGCACCGACCGTTGCGTGCTCGGGTCGAACAGGCGCAGTGTTTCCAGCTCGTCGCCAAAGAAATCGAGCCGCAACCCGTGGTCGAGCCCGCTGGGGTACAGATCAAACACCCCGCCGCGCACCGCGTATTCGCCCGCGTCGATCACCGTGTCGGCGCGGGCATAGCCCTGCCGCTGCAGCAAAGCGATCAGGCTTTCGCGTCCGATTTCCATGCCCGGTTTGAGCACGCGGGTTGATTCGCGAATGCGGAATGGCGTCAGCACCCGCTGCAACACCGCGGTGACCGTAGTGACAAGCAATTGCGGGGCGGAATGTTTGGCTTGCAACCGCGATAGCGCAGCCAGCCGCCGCGCGCTGACCGACAATGCGGGCGATGCGCGATCGAACGGCAGGCAATCCCACGCCGGGAATTCAATGACGTCGAGGTCGGGTGCAAAAAACGCGGCGGTTTCGACCACCGAGCGCATCGCCGCTTCGTCGGCGGCGATAAACACCGCGCGCCCCTTTGCGGCGCGCGCCAGGTCGGCAAGCACCAGAGGCTGTGACCCGCGCGCGACCGATGATAGGGTCAGCGGCGCGGTTGCAGACAGGATGCGGTTGAGCTCAGGCATAAGTCGGGACAGATTCAGCGCGGAATTTCGACATAATCGAGCCGGATCATCGCGTCCATCATCGGCCCGTCATAGGCGGCCGGTATCGGCATAGTGCCAAGCGCCCAGGCCATGATTTCGACATCTTCCTCTTCGACCAGGCGTTCGAACAGGTCGATTTCCGCCTCGGCCCACGAAGCATGGTGGCGGTCGAAGAAGCACCCGATCATGTAATCCGCTTCGCGCGTGCCGCGATGCCACGCACGGAATTTCAGGCGGCGGAGGCGATCGCTAGTTTGCATCGTCGTCGCCTACGGCAAAGCCGGCGCGGCTGCAATATGGCGGAGCGGGCGAAATAAGCAGGGGGGCGAAATCACCAGATCGGGGAAATAAAAAGCGTCGGCACTGGGCAGTGGCGTTGCGCCAAAGGCGCGGTTAAGGATCGGTGACCATGCGGCCCGATTTGCTCAATCCCCTGTTTGCCGAAAGCGCTGGCCTGAAAGGCGTGGGGCCAGGATTGGCGCGTCCGCTCGACCGGCTTGGGCTGACCCGTGTGCGCGATCTGGCGTATCATTTGCCCGACCGGTTTGTGTCGCGGCGGGTGGTGGCGCGGCTGGATGACGCAGCGATCGGCGAAAACATCGTGATTGCGCTGACCATTCGCGAACATCGCGCCGGTGGCGGGCGCGGGCCTTTGCGCGTGCTGGCCGAAGATGATGCGGGTGATGTGGTCGCGCTGACCTTCTTTGGCCGCGCGTCGTATTCCGCGCGCAAGACTTTGCCGAGCGGCGAGCGGCGCTGGATCGCGGGGCGTCTGGATCAGTTCGGCCAACAGCGCCAGATCGTGCATCCCGATCATATTGCCGAAGATAGCGGCGAACTGGCCGGGCAATTGACCGAGCCGGTTTATCCGCTGTCTGACGGGCTGACGCAGGGGCGCATCGGCGCGCTGGTCGCGCAGGCAATCGATCATCTGCCTGACTTGCCCGAATGGATCGAGCACGGCCTGTTGGCGCGCGAAGGCTGGCCCACATGGCGGCATGCGGTGATTGCCGCGCACAAAGGCGAGGACAAAGCCGCGCGCGACCGCCTGGCCTATGACGAATTGCTCGCCAACAGTCTGGCGTTGATGCTGGTGCGTGCCAGCAACCGCAGCCGGCGCGGCGTGCCGCTGCATGGCGATGGCGCATTGCGCGAACGGTTGAACCTGCCGTTTTCGCTGACTGGCGCACAGACCCGCGCGATTGCCGAGATCGAGGGCGATATCGCCCAGGGTGCGCCGATGCTGCGCCTGCTGCAAGGCGATGTCGGATCGGGCAAGACCGCGGTGGCACTGCACGCAATGCTGATCGCGGTGGAATCGGGGACACAAGCGGCGCTGCTGGCCCCGACTGAAATTCTGGCGCGCCAGCATGCCGAAACCCTGACGCGCATGGCGGCGGGTACCGGCGTCACGATTGCGCTGTTGACCGGGCGCGACAAAGGCAAAGCGCGAGAGGCAACCTTGATGGGTCTGGTCGATGGATCGATCCAGATTTGCATCGGCACGCATGCGATTTTTCAGGAAGCAGTGGCCTACAAAAACCTCGCGTTGGTGGTGATTGACGAACAGCACCGCTTTGGCGTGGGGCAGCGATTGTTGCTGACGCAAAAGGCGCGGACCACCGCGCATTGCCTGGCGATGACCGCGACCCCGATCCCGCGGACGCTGACTCTGGCGCAATATGGCGAGATGGATGTGTCGCGGCTCGATGAAATGCCGCCCGGGCGTCAACCGATCGACACCCGCGTGGTATCGACCGAACGGCTGGACGAAGTGATCGCCGGCGTCGGACGCCATCTGGCCGCCGGTGGCCAGGCCTATTGGGTGTGTCCAATGGTGCGCGAACTGGAGACCGAGGACATCGCCGCCGCAGAGGCGCGCCATGCCCAGATGAAGGAACGCTTTGGTGACGGGGTCGAACTGGTTCATGGCCAGATGCGGCCCGAACTCAAAGATTCGGGGATGGAACGCTTTGCGCGGGGTGACGCGGGTTTGCTGGTCGCGACGACAGTGATCGAAGTCGGGGTCGATGTGCCCAATGCCACGCTGATGGTGATCGAACAGGCCGAACGCTTTGGCCTGGCGCAATTGCACCAGTTGCGGGGCCGGGTCGGGCGCGGCAGTGGCAAATCGACCTGTTTGTTGTTGCGTGGCGAAGCGCTGTCGGAAATCGGTCGCGAACGCCTGGCGCTGATGCGCGAAACCCAGGACGGCTTTCGCCTGGCAGAGGAAGATTTGCGCCTGCGTGGCGGTGGTGAATTGCTCGGCACGCGCCAATCGGGCGACAGCCCGTTCCGGGTTGCCAATTTCGACCAGATCGCGCGGCTGCTGCCCGTTGCCCATGACGACGCGCGCCTGTTGATGGAACGCGACGGCGGTTTGGACAGCCCGCGCGGCGAGGCGGCGCGAACGTTGCTGTATCTGTTTGAGCGCGACTGGGGCGTGCAGCTGTTGCGCGGAGGATAATTGCCCGTGGGGGCAGGGGTACTGCCGCGCTATTCCCGCTACCACATCCGCATGGACAAAATCCCTGATAATGCGCGCTTGTTCGGTCTCGCCGGGCTTTTGCCGCAATTTGCCGCATTCATGGCCGTACTGAAAGGCGGGCCTGATGCGTGGACGGGGCTGGCGCTGGCTTATGGCTACGGCGCGCTGATCTTCAGTTTCTTGGGTGGAACCTGGTGGGGAATCGGACTTTCGTCACCACACATGCCGCGCTGGATCTTTATCGCGGCGGTCACGCCCAGCCTGATCGCGCTGGCGCTGTGGTTTCCGTGGATGGTGGGCTGGACCTGGCCGGGACCGGAACTGGTTGCGCTGGGGTTGCTGATCGTTGCATCGCCGCTCGTCGATCGCGCGATCGGGTTTTGTCCCGCCGGCTGGATGCGTTTGCGCTGGCAATTGTCTTTGGGGTTGGGGGGTCTGA
>JAYTHT010000039.1:0-2006 GCA_043732365.1 Novosphingobium sp.
TCGCGCGGCTGAAAACGGCATATGGCTGGCCTTTGCCAATCGTTCTGGCGAAGAACACGGCTATCGCTTTGACGGCCAATCCGCGATCGTAGGCCCCGATGGTGTGGTCCGTGCCAGGGCCGCCGAGGACGAGGCCCTGCTGGTCACAACGCTCGATTACGCAGCGATCGCAGCTGCGCGCGCCGAAACACCCTATCTGCACGACTTGCGCTGGTCCGCACCCAGGCTTTAGAAAAGGTGGTTTCCGCGCGGTCAACCGTAGTGGTCAAATTTTTCTTAACACTCGGGGGTTCACACCGGCCACACGACATCGTTTAGCGCCTGCCCTGCTGCGCGATGCCGCAATTGATGGTCTGTGCCGGTGGACACAACTGCGCCGCCGTGCGGGTTGGTTATCTGGCCGATCATCGTCGCCCATGGTTGCCGTTCCCCCTTGCGACCGGGGCAGAGCGGCGGGTGAATGCTAGGCGGCGCCGGCCACACATGGGTAGCCTCCCACGGTCGGCGCCGTCCTTTTGCAGGCGGGGCGCATCGGGCAATGGTATTGATCTCATTGCACCTCTTGCCCCTTGCGTACGTTGCGCTAAGGACTATCCGCAAGCTCGCAAGCGCGAACAAGACTGTGTCCGTCCTGGGATAGATGTCCCAGTGGATCTGGCCAGTGGATCAGGTGCGCCGCGGCGTCGAAGAAGGGTTTGGACATGGCGACTTTCAGTCTTCCGAAAAATTCCAGGATCACTGGTAAAGCGCGGCATCACGCTGCTGCGACCAATGGCAAGGTGCGGAAGTTCAAAGTCTATCGTTATGACCCCGACAGCGGCGAAAACCCGCGCTACGACAGCTTTGAAATCGATCTGGACCAGTGTGGCCCGATGGTGCTCGATGCGCTGATCAAGATGAAGTCCGATCAGGACCCGTCGCTGACATTCCGCCGGTCTTGCCGCGAAGGCATCTGCGGATCGTGCGCGATGAACATAAATGGCCGCAACGGCCTGGCCTGTACCACTGCGATCGAAGATCTGAATGGCGAGATTCGCATCACGCCGCTGCCGCATATGGAAGTGATCAAGGACCTCGTCCCCGATTTCACCCATTTCTATGCGCAATACGCGTCGATTCGTCCATGGCTGCAGACGGTTTCGCCCACGCCTTCGGGCAAGGAACGGCTGCAAAGCCCCGAACAACGGGAAAAGCTGGATGGGCTGTACGAATGCATCCTGTGCGCCTGCTGTTCGACCTCGTGCCCCAGCTATTGGTGGAATTCGGACAAGTTCCTGGGCCCTGCGATCCTGCTCCAGGCCTATCGCTGGCTCGCGGACAGCCGTGACGAAATGACCGGTGAACGGCTCGACGAACTCGAAGATCCATTCCGTCTGTATCGCTGCCACACGATTATGAATTGCGCCAATGTCTGCCCCAAGGGGTTGTCACCGGCGCGCGCGATCGCCGAAATCAAAAAGATGCAGGCCGAACGCGTCATTTGATCCGGCTGCTTTGATTTTGACCGACCAAGATAGCGATTTCATGCATGAACCAGCCGCGGATTGTCCCGGCTGGTATACATGGGAATTAAAGGACAAGACGCGGTTCAATTCCCAGACCATGGGCAGCATGCTGGTGCGCCAGGACGTGTTGCCCAGCGGTGCCCCGGCAACGCGGCTGCGGATGTTTCCGGAACACCGTCACAGCAATCTGCTCGGTGCGGTGCATGGCGCGGTTACGCTCGCGCTGATCGATATATCGTTGTTCACCGGCATCCGCCTGGTTCTGGGCGCTGATGCCGGCGGGTCGGTGACACTGGATTTGTCGACCCAGTTTATTGGGGCGGGCAAGATTGGCAAACCGCTCGACGCGGTCAGCGAAATCCTGCGCGAAACGCGCCGCCTGGTGTTTATACGTGGCACAATCGAACAGGGCGACCACCTTGTCGCCGCGTATCATGGCACCGTGCGCAAACCTTCGGCTCGTTGATTTTGCGTGTTGCCGCCCGGTATGCGCAACTCGTG
>JAYTHT010000040.1:0-6927 GCA_043732365.1 Novosphingobium sp.
ATGCGTTCGACGCCGGGGCCACACGCGACCATGCAATCGGGCTCGTGGCATTCGGGGCAGGCGGGTGGCGGGGGTACTTCGTGACCGCAATGATGACAGGCCAGCCGGCGCGACAACCGATGTTCGACCAGCCAGGCCGAACAATTGGGGCAGCAAAACCGATAGCCGCAGCCCCGGCACAGCGTCAGCGGGGCATACCCGCGCCGATTGAGGAACAACAGGCTCTGTTCGCCCCGTTCCGCGCGCTCTTTCAGGGCTTTGACAAGCGGCGGCGCGATCCAGCGACCACGCTCGGGCCGATGCTCGCGCAGATCGACAATCTGGATATCGGGCATCAGCGCGCCGCCAAACCGATCGGGCAGGACCAGTCGTTCATACCGCCCGGCATCGGCCATCGCCAGGCTTTCGAGCGCAGGTGTGGCGCTGGCCAGCACTACCGGGATCGTTTCAAACCGCGCGCGCATCACCGCAACATCGCGCGCATTATAGCGCACACCGTCGTCCTGTTTGAACGCGATTTCGTGTGCTTCATCGACCACGATCAGGCCCAGATCGGTGAACGGCAAAAACAGCGCCGACCGTGCGCCGACGACCACTTTGACCCCGCCCAGCGACACTTGCCGCCACGCGCGTCGCCGTTCGGACGCTTTCAACGCCGAATGCCACGCGACCGGTTCTGCGCCAAACCGCGCCTCAAATCGTGTGAGAAAATTCTGGGTCAGCGCAATTTCGGGCAGCAGGACCAGCACCTGGCGGTCCATCGCCAAAGCGGCGGCAATCGCTTCGGCATACACTTCGGTCTTGCCCGATCCGGTTACGCCGTCGAGCAGGAACGGTTGAAACGTGCGGTGTTGGACGGCGTCGATGATCCGGTCAGCCGCCTCGGCCTGCCCCGGATTGAGATTGGGCACGGCATGGTCGGGCTGTGGCAGTGGGTAAGGCCGGTCACTGTCGACACGGACCGCCTCCAGCAGTCCGACGCCGACCATTCCGCGCAGCACTGCATCCGATACGCCGGCGATTGTCGCCAGTTCGCGGATCGTCGCTTGCGCCCCGCCAAGCCGTTCGATCGCCTGAATTCGCTGCGAAGTCAGGCGTTTTTGGGGTTCCTGGCCGGGCTCTGCCCCGGTCAGCCGGTATTCGGTGATCATCCCGCCGCCCTGCAACGCGGCATTGCTCGACAGCGCCATCCGCGCGACCGAGCCCAGCGATGACAAGTAATAGTCGGCGGTCCATTCGATCAGCCGCCGCAACGGCGCAGCGAGCGGCGGCACGGGCAGCAGTTGCAGCAGCGGACGCAATTTGGCGATCGGGAAATCGGCACCGGGCAGGCGTCCTTCGTCCCATACGATCCCCAGAATCTGGCGCGGGCCGAGCGGCGCCAGCACCACGCTGCCCGGTTCAACCGCCATGCCCGGGGGCACACGGTAGTCCAGCACTTCCAGCCCCGGATTGAACACCAGGCAGCGGCACCTGGTCGGGGTGGGGGTCATGGTGGTGGTCTTGGCGGCGTTCATGTTTGGCGGGATATAGTGCGTCGGATTCAAACTACCCAATTGAAAAACGGAGCCGTGATGACCTGCACCACAGTTTCCCGGCGCGCCGCGATTGTTGGCCTGGCCGCACTGCCTGCCGCATTGCTGGCCGCTTGCGCCGCGCTGCCGCCGATGAGCGTGGATGAAGCGGTGCGGCGGCTGTTGCGCCGATCGACAGAGCGTGCGCTGGCGCGGTTGTATGAACAGGGCGGGGCATGGGACCGGTTTGTCGCGGATCTCGATCTGGGCGGCGGCGCTGCCGGGCTGCTGCTGCAACGCGCGCTGATGTCGGATGATTTTCACCGCCGGCTGGATGCGTGGATACGGCCGATCGCGTTGCGCGCCGCACGTGCGGCGGCGCCGCGTATCTCTGTGGCGGTAAAAACCATGGGCATCGCCAATGCGGGCGCGGTGATGGCCGGAGGCCCGCGTGCCGCCACCGCTATGTTGCGCAGCGCGATGGGCCCGGCGGTGATCGAGGCGGTGTTCCCCGAATTTCGTGGCGCGCTGCAATCGATCGATGACCCGGTGCTGGGACCGATCTTTGCGGTACTGGTCCGGATGGGCGGTGATGCTTTGGCGCGCAAGCTGGCACGCCATGCCGACGATGCGGTGTGGGGCGCGATCGGCGATGAAGAGGCCGCGATCCGCGCCGATCCGACGGCGGGCGGCGATCCGCAATTGGCGGACTTGCTCGCGCATCCTTGAGCGAATTCGTATGGGGCACACGCAAGGGGGTTTGCCGGGGAACCCCGCTTTGCCTATAGGCTCAACATGCCTATTAGGATTGGCAAGTCCCGCTACAGCCAGGAATCCCGAGCCATGAAATTCTTCGTCGACACCGCCGACACTGCCGAAATCGCCGATCTGGCCGCCACCGGGCTGCTCGACGGCGTGACCACCAATCCCAGCCTGATTGCCAAGGCCGGACGCGATTTCCTGGAAGTGGTCGCAGAAATCTGCACCCTGACGACAGGGCCGGTCAGTGCCGAAGTGGTCGCGCTCGATCACGCGACGATGATGAAAGAGGCCGAGATCCTGCGCAAGATCGCCGACAATGTCTGCGTCAAAGTGCCATTGACGATCGACGGCCTCAAAACGTGCAAGGCGCTGACGGCGGATGGTACGATGGTCAATGTCACGCTGTGTTTTGCCGCGACGCAGGCGTTGCTGGCGGCCAAGGCGGGCGCCACGTTTATTTCGCCATTCGTCGGCCGGCTGGACGACAATGGCTATGACGGGATGCAGTTGATCGATGATATCCGGTTGATTTACGACAACTATGACTATCGTACCGAAATTCTGGTCGCATCGATCCGCCATGGCATCCATGTGCTGGAAAGCGCGAAGATCGGCGCCGATGTGATTACCGCGCCGCCCGCCGTGATAAAGGGCCTGTTTCACCACGTACTGACCGACAAGGGCATCGAAGGGTTCCTTGCAGATTGGGCCAAGACTGGGCAAAGCATCGGCTGATATCTCCACTCCGCAGCAGGAATAATCATTACCTTGCGTGACGAATCTCCGCTCGATCAGTTTCGTGCCGTGCTGACCGGCACTTCGCGGGCGCTTGCCGACGAATCAGAGATTGAGGTGGCTTGGACCGCCGACGCCCCCGGACAGTCGGGCGCGTCACTGCGCGTGCCGATGCCGCCACGCGGATTGCCCGCCGCCCAGGTGGCGCAGGCGCGTGGCTTTGCCGATTCGATGGCGCTGAAACTGCGGCACCACAACGCCGCGCTGCATCAGGCACGCGCACCGGGTGAACCGGTGGCGCGCGCGGTGTTCGATGCGATCGAACAAGTCCGCTACGAAGCGTTGGGGTCGGACGGGTATGCCGGGATTCGCAGCAATATCGGCGCTGCGACCGACATGCGCACGATAAGCGATCCGATCGCGCGTGCCGCCCGGGCCGAAGACGTGCCGTTGCAAACCGCCGTCGCGCTGTTGTTGCGCGAAAGCCTGACCGGCCAGCCGGTTCCTGATTCGGCGAAATTGGGCACCGACATGGTGCGCAGCTGGATTTCGGGAAAGGCCGGCGATGATTTTGCTGCGCTCGGCTCTGCGCTCGATGATCAGAAAGCGTTTCAGAAACTGGCGCTCGACTTGCTCGGGCACCTCGAGCTGACTTTGCCCAGCGACATGCCCGAAACCGATCCCGACGACGGGGACGACGGCGAACAGGAAGACGACGGCGAGGACCAGCCCGACGACAGCGAAGGGTCGCAGGAACAAGACCCGAGCGAAATGGCGGGCGAAACCAGCGAAGGCGGCGAAGACAACGACCAGGATCAGGAACAGACCGACGCCGAAGACACCGCCGATGCCGACATGGCCGATGATGGCGAGGAAGGCATGTTGCCGACCCGGCCCAACCGGCCGTGGACCGACATTCCCGACGGATTCAACTACAAAGCCTATACCGAACAGTTCGACGAAGTCATCGCCGCCAGCGACTTGTGCGACGAGGAAGAACTGACCCGCCTGCGCGCGTATCTTGATGCGCAAATGAAGGGGTTGCAATCGGTCGTCACCCGGCTGGCCAACCGGTTGCAGCGGCGGTTGATGGCGCAACAGAACCGGTCGTGGGATTTCGATCAGGAAGAAGGCATTATCGATGCGGCGCGGCTGGCGCGCGTGGTGATCTCTCCGGGTCATTCGCTCAGCTATAAAATCGAGCGCGATATCGAATTCAAGGATACGCTGGTCACGCTGCTGATCGACAATTCCGGGTCGATGCGCGGGCGCCCGATTTCGATTGCGGCGATCAGCGCGGATATCCTGGCGCGCACGCTCGAACGCTGCGGGGTGAAAACCGAAGTGCTCGGCTTTACCACCCGCGCGTGGAAAGGCGGCCAGTCGCGCGAGTCATGGTTGCTGAGCGGCAAGCAGGCAAATCCAGGCCGATTGAATGACTTGCGCCACATTGTTTACAAAAAAGCCGATGAGCCGTGGCGCCGCGCGCGCAAAAATCTCGGCCTGATGATGCGCGAAGGCCTGCTAAAGGAAAACATCGACGGCGAAGCCCTGTTGTGGGCGCATTCTCGCCTGCTCGCCCGCCAGGAAGACCGCCGCATCCTGATGGTCATATCCGATGGCGCGCCGGTCGATGATTCGACCCTGTCGGTCAACAGCGCGGGATACCTCGAACAGCATCTGCGCAAAGTGATCGACTGGATCGAAAAACAGTCCCCGGTGCAATTGGTCGCGATCGGCATCGGCCACGACGTCACCCGCTATTACCGCCGCGCCGTCACCATCATGGATGTCGAACAATTGGGCGGCACCATCGTCGAACAACTGGCCGATTTGTTCGACGACGACTAAAAAATACTTTTGCGCCCCGGAGTGGATGGGATTGAGGAGTTATATTAATCCTGTTTATCCCCCTGGACGCATGTAGCCTTGCCAGACTCGTCAATTCGAATTTCCGCTGATAAGCCTCCGGTATGCCCTATGACACGCTGGCCAACGAACCGAAGCAAGTCATAAGATTCCCGGGCTGGCAGAAATCCGGCGCTGAGATGAACTTTTTGTGGTTCGATGCCCCCTGTTGGCAGTTCTACGACCGAGTGGAAAGTTTCCGCTATTTTGCATGTTGAGGGAAAAATGGCCATTTTTCAGGCTGTCGGTGATCATGCGAACTCAATCTATCGAGTGAGCGCCGCCTTCCATGACTTGATGCAGCATCCAGAGCCGCCAACACTCATTTCTGTCGTCAGAAATCGGGCTGGACTCGGCGCAAAGCTCGGAATCTTGGCGCAAGCTGGAAGAGTGATTGAAGAAGATCGCGCCGATGCGGTGTTTTTAAGGGCGGCAGCGTAACACCCCTAACATTGAGATTTCGGTGACGATTACGGTGACGCTGCATTTATTCTCAAGTGCGATAGCGCAAAACTAACACTGCGAGCGATGACGCGTCCATGGATCGCCGTCCGAACCCGCACAGTCGATCGAACGCAGCCCATTGCCGTCAACCGCCAACACCACCAAGACTTGACGCTGCGCCTCGCGCCGGGGCAAGGCCGGGGTCATGACAGATCCCCGCCCGCTCGTGCTGTTCAACAGCCTGACTCGTCAGCTTGAACCGTTCGTGCCCGTCCATCCGGGGGAGGCGCGGGTCTATACGTGCGGGCCCACGGTTTATAACTATCCACATATCGGTAACATGCGCGCGTATGTGTTTGCCGATGTGCTGGGCCGCGCGCTGACCTACAAAGGCTATGCACTGACGCATGTGATCAATATCACCGATGTCGGGCATCTGACCGACGACGCCGACGATGGCGAAGACAAGATGGAACAGGCTGCCGCCGCGCGCGCGCAGTCGATCTGGGATGTGTCGCGCCATTATACGCAGGCCTATTGGGCCGATATCGCCGCGTTGAATATCCGCGCGCCCGCACACTGGTCGATCGCCACCGATTTTGTGCCGCAGATGATCGACTTTGCCAAAACCATCGCGCCCGCGCATTGCTATGAATTGCCGGGCGGGTTGTATTTCGATGTCGGATCGGTCGCCGATTATGGCCGGCTGGCCCGCGCCCGGACCGACGAAGGCCAGACTGCGGGAGTCGGGGGCCGCATCGACGAAGTCGAGGGCAAGCGCCATCCGGCCGACTTTGCGATCTGGCGCAAAACCCCGCCGGGCGAAACGCGGCAGATGGAATGGGATTCCCCGTGGGGCCGGGGCGCGCCGGGCTGGCATCTGGAATGCAGCGTGATGAGCGGGCAATTGCTGGGCTTTCCGTTCGATATCCACACCGGCGGGATTGACCATCGCGAAATCCACCACCCCAATGAAATCGCGCAGAATCAGGCGTTTTGCTGCACCGGCGGGCTGGATCTGCCCGCCAATTCGGGCGCGCGGATGTGGCTGCACAACAATTTCCTGGTTGAACGCTCCGGTAACAAGGGGGCGGGCAAGATGTCGAAAAGTTCGGGCGAATTCCTGCGCCTGCAATTGTTGATCGATCGCGGA
Organism: Novosphingobium sp.; assembly: GCA_043732365.1. Lineage (GTDB taxonomy): Bacteria > Pseudomonadota > Alphaproteobacteria > Sphingomonadales > Sphingomonadaceae > Novosphingobium. The sequence goes on from JAYTHT010000040.1 coordinate 6,517, forward strand.
TATCACCCGCACGCCTATCGCCTGATGTGCCTGCAGGCGCACTATCGCAGCGAGCTGGAATTCAGCTGGGACGGGTTGGGGGCGGCGCTGACCCGGCTGAAACGCCTGGTGCTGGCGGTGGCGCAAGCGCGCGAACGGGTGACGGGCGAACCGGCTGTGCCGGGCCCGCGCTTTGGCAACGCGCTGGCGCGCTCCGATGGCGCGCTGGCGCGCTCCGATGGCGCGCTGGCGCGGTTCGATGACGCGCTGGCGCGGTTCGATGCGGCGATCAGCGATGATCTGAACACGCCGGTGGCGCTGACCGTGCTGGACGAGATTGTCGGCATGAAGAAAGTCGATCCGGGTGAGAAACTGGCGGCGATCGGTATCGTGGACGCGGTGCTCGGGCTGGGTTTGCTTGACCTTGACCGG
>JAYTHT010000041.1:0-2000 GCA_043732365.1 Novosphingobium sp.
GTGCCGAGCTTGCCGTTGATCAGTACTGCGGTCGAATTGAAATCGTCGATCGTCAGCGTCGAATGCGCCGCCGTGGCGCGCAACCCTTGCGCCAGACGCAGCGGGATCTGGCCCCCGGCGCAGGCACCGCCGCCGCAATTGACAATGATCCGTTCTGGCCCGTGACTGAATTCAAACGCCAGCGTCGATGCACAGCCATCACGTGCATGGCGCGACACCGGGGGTGGGGCCGAATCGAACAACAGGATCGAGCGTTGCGCCGCGACCCGCTGGTATCCCCATTGCCGCGCATCGCGCAGCGGCCGGGTGCGCACACCGCTGGCACGGACCAGTGCCTGAATCCGTGCCGCAGGGATTGCGGGCGCGCCTTGCCAGCCTGACAGTGCGCCATCGCCATGCAACACCGCCAGCAGCGGCGGTACGAGCACACCCAGGATCGTGTCGATTTGTTGCGGCGCCTCGGTCCGCACCGCGCGGTAACAGGCTTTCAACCGCACCAGCAGCTCGATCGCCTCGATCTGGCAGAGCGGGCTGCGCGACAACACGCCGCCATCATCACCGACCAGATCGCCGAGCGCATGGACCAGTCCGGCCTCACCATACAGCCGGCGTGCCCCGCCATCGGCGAGCAGCAGTCCGGCGGCGGTGATCGCGGTCCACCCGGCGACTTCGGACAATTTATCCTCGGCGCGGCCGACATTGCGATCGAGCCAGTTGGCGGTCGTATCAAACGCGTGCAGCGCGCGACTGCGGAACTTGCGATCCTGGCTCGACAACACCAGCGGCGCATGAATCAACCAGCCGAGCAGGCGATGCGCGACATTGCCGACATCCCACGCGGGCGTACCATCAGGGCGCGGATTGGCAGTCAGCCAGCGACCCAGGATTCGTTCCGCTACACCGGAACATTGCACTCGCGCGGCACACGCCTCCAGATCGGCGAGCCAGCCAAAGCCATGTACCAGGCGTTCGATTGGGGGGGCCAGGCGCGGCCCGGAAAATTCGATATCTGCAATCGGCGCCTTTAGCCCGTAGAGCACAAAATACCCGGCGCGCAGCGCGGTCCCGGTCGATGGGTCGCCCGGCAGCGGATTGGCGACTGTCGCGGTCAGCCGCGGCGCGGCGCGTTTGCTGAATGGATTGAGCGTACGCGGCCCGACTCCGAAACGATAGGCAAAGCGCATCAGACGTTCGCCAGCGCTGACTTGTGGCGGCGAAAAGTCGGCCAGAGCGAGCGCGCGCCCCGGTTCGATCACGCCCGGTTCGATCAAGCTCGGCTCCATCAAGCCAGCATCATGCAAGTCGGAATGCGTGGTCGTAAAGACCAACTCTGCCTGATCTATGCCGGGCCGCTTCATTTCAGCCAGATATTCAGCATCGGGGCCAAGGGGAATTGCCATGTACCTCGATCCGTCACTTTCGCCCGCATCTGGGCCAGCCGCAGGTCGATCAGCCGCAAATCGTTCAGCATCTGGGGCACTGCCTGCAGCGCCGCGAGCGATGGACTGACCAGAGCGTTGCATGCGGGTCAACCGGTTCCCTTCAATGCGGCGATATTGGCCGCATATTGCGCTGGGCCGCCACGAAAACTGGCGGTTCCCGCAACCAGCACGTCGGCGCCTGCGGCAATGCACAACGGGGCGGTGGTCACATCGATCCCGCCGTCGACTTCCAAATGGATCGACCGACCTGATTTCTCAATCATCTTGCGGATCGCTTCGATCTTGCGCAATTGGCTGGTGATAAAGCTCTGGCCGCCAAACCCGGGATTGACGCTCATCACCAGCACGAGATCGATATCGTCGATCAGGTAATCGAGCATTTTGGCGGGCGTGCCGGGATTGAGCGCGACACCAGCCTTTTTGCCGAGCGCCTTGATCGCCTGGACCGTGCGGTGGATATGCGGACCGGCTTCTGGATGCACGGTGATGATATCGGCGCCTGCCGCGGCAAATGCTTCGAGATACGGATCGATCGGCGAAATCATCAGATGGACATCG
>JAYTHT010000042.1:0-1999 GCA_043732365.1 Novosphingobium sp.
TGCGCGCCACCGGGAAGAAACCCGGGTGGCGGTGCTAAAAGGCAATCGGATTGAAGAGTTTGATTTTGAATCTGCCGATCACAAGCAGATAAAAGGCAATATCTATCTTGCCAAAGTAACCCGGGTTGAACCCTCGCTGCAGGCCGCATTTGTCGACTTTGGCGGCAATCGCCACGGTTTCCTGGCGTTCAGCGAAATTCACCCTGACTATTACCAGATCCCCAAAGAAGACCGCGAAGCTCTGTTGGCCGAAGATTCTCGCCATGCGGAGGAAGAAGCCGCGCTGCGCGCCGCAGACGAAGACGAAGACGATGATTTCGAAGACGCCGATTTTGACATGGGCGATCACTATGACGACGCCGATGGCGTAACCGAGATCAACGACGCCGGCACCGGTCGCGTCGCCACGATCGAAGGCGGGGTGATCGAAAACGGCGATGATGGTGCCGATCACGACGACGACCCGGATCACGAAGATGGCGATCACGAAGACGGTGGGCCCGAAGACCGGGGGCACGAAGACGGCGAACATGAAACTGGCGACGGTGAACGGGACGACAGCCAACGCCGTGGTCGTGGCCGTCGCCGTCAGACGCGCGGTCAGGCCAAGGAAGTCGACGATCTGCGCGCGCGGCGTCTGGCGTTGCGTCGCCGGTACAAGATCCAGGACGTAATCCAGCGCCGCCAGGTGCTGCTGGTCCAGGTCGTCAAGGAAGAACGCGGCAACAAAGGCGCCGCGCTGACCACGTATCTGAGCCTGGCTGGCCGCTATTGCGTGCTGATGCCCAATTCCAGCCATGGTGGCGGGATCAGCCGCAAGATCAACTCTTCGGCCGATCGCAAGCGGTTGAAAACGATCATTTCCGAAATGGCGCTGCCCAAATCGATGAGCTGTATCGTGCGCACCGCCGGGTTGCAGCGCACCAAAACTGAGATCAAGCGTGACTTCGATTATCTAGCCCGGTTGTGGGACGATATCCGCGAAAGCACGATGAAGGCGAACGCGCCCGAATTGATCCATTCGGACAGCGACCTAGTCAAACGCGCGATCCGCGACATCTACAATCGCGAAATCGAGGAAGTGGTGGTCGAAGGCGAAGCCGGATACCGCGCAGCCAAGGATTTCATGAGACTGCTGATGCCCAGCCACGCCAAGCGGGTGAAGCAATACGCCGATCCGGTGCCGCTGTATCAGCGCTATGGCGCCGAAGACCAGCTGACCGCGATGTATGATCCCGTCGTGCAATTGCGCAGCGGCGGCTATCTGGTAATCAATCCGACCGAAGCGCTGGTGTCGATCGACATCAACTCGGGCCGATCGACCAAAGAGCTCGGCATCGAACAGACCGCAGTGTCGACCAATCTGGAGGCCGCGTGCGAAATCGCCCGGCAACTGCGCTTGCGCGACATGGCCGGGCTGGTCGTGATCGACTTTATCGACATGGAATATGGATCGAACGTCCGTAAAGTCGAAAAGGCGATGAAAGTCGCGCTGAAAGATGACCGTGCCCGCATTCAGGTCGGGCGGATTTCGGGTTTCGGCCTGATGGAAATGAGCCGTCAGCGGTTGCGCACCGGCGTGTTGGAAGCGACGACGCGCGGATGTCCGCATTGCGACGGGTCGGGACTGGTGCGCACGGCATCGTCTGCCGGACTATCGGCGCTGCGCATGATCGAGGACGAAGCAGCCAAAGGCAAAGGCAGCATCATCACGCTGTATGCCAGCCAGGAGGCGGCGATCTATGTGCTCAACGCCAAACGCCACGATCTCGCCGAGATCGAGGCGCGGTATGGCGTGCTGGTCGAAGTCATCCCCGAAGGCGAAAACGAAGGCGCCAAGATGCGCGTCGCATCGCGTGGGCCACGCCCCGAATTCATCCCCCGCTTTGAACCAGTCGCCGAGCCCATCGAGGACGATCTGGACGACGAAGAGGATGAAATTGAGGAAGAAGAAGAAGAGGTAGAAGAAGAAGCCGAACGCGAAACCGCGCGGGAACCA
>JAYTHT010000043.1:0-6893 GCA_043732365.1 Novosphingobium sp.
ACGCGGCTATCCCAGCGCGTCGCGGTCGCGCTGTCCGCGCCGACTGCGGCGGGCGCGTTGTATGATGTTGACACGCGGTTGCGACCATCGGGCACCCAGGGGCCGATCGCGGTCAGCCTGGACAGTTTTGCCAATTATCAGCGCAAACAGGCGTGGACCTGGGAACACATGGCGCTGTGCCGCGCGCGTGTCGTCCATGGCAGCGACGAAGACCGTGCTGCACTCGCGGCGATTATCGCAGAAGTTCTGACAATGCCGCGCGACGCCGAAGTCCTGCGCGCCGATGTGTTGAAAATGCGGGGCGAAATGGTGCGGCACAAACCGCCCAGGGGCCCGCTCGACATCAAATTGGCGCGCGGTGGGCTGGTCGATGCCGAATTCATCGTCCACTACTTGCAACTGCGCGAACGGACTGCATTCGACCCCGATCTCGGGCTGGCGATATCCGCGCTTGCCGCAGCTGGTTTCGTGCCCCATGCCATGCGCGAAAGCCATGACTTGCTGGCGCGGCTACTGGTCGTGGTGCGGCTGGTTGCCCCTGACGGCGCATTTCCGCCAGAGGCCAGCCGGGGCATTGTGGCCCATGCCTGCGGAGAGGCGGATTGGGAGCACATGATTGCGGCAATTGCCGCAGCGCGGACGACGATTGCGGCCACTTGGCAGACTGTATTTTCGGAAAACGCTGGAGACCTGACGCAATGACGCTAGCCCTTGGCGAAAGCCTGCCCCAGATCGCGCTGACCACCCCTGCCGGCGAGCCTGTGCGGACATCTGATTTCGCCGGGCAAAAACTGGTGCTGTTTTTCTATCCCAAGGACGACACGCCGGGCTGCACCACGGAAAACAAAGACTTTTCCAAACTTGCCGAAAAATTTGCGACGGCAGGCACCGCGCTGTTGGGCATCAGCAAGGACACCCCGCAAAAGCACCAGCGGTTCATCGACAAACATGGCCTGGCGACCGCGCTGGCGACCGATGCCGAAACCGATGGCCTGTCCGATGCGCTGGGCCTCTGGACCGAAAAATCGATGTACGGGCGCAGCTATATGGGCATGGAACGCACCACATTGTTGATCAGCGCCGATGGTCGCATCGCGCGCATCTGGCCCAAAGTCAAAGTCAAAGGCCACGCCGAGGAAGTGCTGGCGGCCGCCCAGGCGCTTTGATTTTGACAATTGCGCAGGCGATCCGCGCGGCGATTCTGACCGCCGATCCGCATGCCAAAGTAATGGCTACCCGGGCGATCGCGCGTGATTGGGCGGGGGGTCGTCTGGCGCCGGTTTACGACGTCGCCATGCCCGATGTGCCGGCGCGGCCAGACCGGCCCGAATTGCGCCCGCCAAATGCGATGCCCCGACGCGGGCGCGGCGGATCGGAACGAGGGCGGATCGCGCTGATCCATGCGCTGTGCCACATCGAATTCGTCGCGATCGACCTAGCGCTCGATGCCGCGGGGCGGTTTGGGGCCGATCGCGGCGCCCAATTCGTATCCGACTGGATCGGCGTAGCAGCGGACGAAGCAATGCATTTTTCGCTGCTGTCGCGACGGCTGATCACGCTGGGCAGCCGCTATGGCGCGATGCCCGCGCACGACGGATTATGGGATGCGGCACGCGACACCGCGCACGATGTCGCGGCCCGGCTGGCGGTGGTCCCGATGGTCCTCGAAGCGCGCGCGCTGGACGTGACGCCGGTGATGATCGAACGCTTTGCGGCAGCGGGTGACATGCGCACCACGCGTATCTTGCAACGAATCCTTGACGACGAAGTGCGTCACGTCGGGATCGGCACAAATCATTTCAGCGCGGTCTGCATCGAGCGCGGGGATTCGCCGCCAGCGATGTGGAAAATACTGGTCGCGCGGCACTTCAAGGGCACCGTTAAGCCCCCATTCAACGACTCAGCGCGTCGGTCAGCCGGTTTGTCGTATGAATTCATGGAAGGGGTTGCCTGAACGGAACACATACCGTTAGGCCTGCAATCGCACCGGACGTCGATGCGCGCAGCCGATAGGCCCCGCACGACACCATCCGGGCAGAATGATTACGGGGCGCGTAACGGACCTATATTTCGGGTAACGGCGCCGGGGTGAAAAGGTTCCAACGGTCGCAATGCTGTTCAACAAATTCTTTCCCGTCGCGCTGGCACTTGTCGCTGGCGCAATTGTTCAGCCAGCGTTGGCCAGCAGTGCCGCCTCTGCCGATATCACGGCACCATTGCGCGCCGCCGAGGCTGCCCATAACGGCACCGCCGGTCGTGCAGCAGCCCCTGGCGACAGCGAATTCCGTCAGTTGTTTGCCAACTGGCGCGCGCTCGACACCGGTCGCCCTTATGCCAGCCTTGGCTCATCGATGGCAGACACCGGCTCCGCATCGATCCCGATGCTGGTTCCTGTCACCACCAGCCGCGCGATGAGCAGCAATTTCGGCATGCGCACGCACCCGGTCTTGGGTGGATATCGCATGCACAAAGGCGTTGACCTGCCCGCCCCTACTGGCACCCCGATCCATGCCACCGCCGATGGCGTAATCGGCATGGCCGACTGGTTTGGCGGCTATGGCCTGTGCGTCGAAGTCGAACACGGCGCCAATCTTGAAACCCGGTACGGACACATGTCGCGCATCGCCGTTGCCCAGGGGCAGCACGTGCATCGCGGCGACGTCATCGGCTATGTCGGCTCGACCGGTCGTTCGACCGGATCGCACCTCCATTACGAAGTGCGCATCGCGGGCGAAGCGGTTAACCCGGTACCCTATTTGCAGATCGCCGAGGTCAATGCGGGTGTAGTGCTGGCCAGCAACGCCGCAGTCGCCGCGCCGAGCAGCCCGGAAGAATAATACCCCATGGCATCCAGGCGGAAAAACCGCCGGGTCGCATTTGGGAGAGGATGCGACACATAGAAAAGGGTGCCGGAAACGGTGCCCTTTTTTGGCGTTGGGGGCCGACATATTCTGGTCATTTGCATTTGCGCCGTAGACCGCGTTATTTTTCATTATTGTTACGTGCTATTTAGCGGTTTATGCGCCTGGCAGCGCACGCCGCCACAGCTTCCTCCGGCATCTCGACTGTGATCCAAATCAGTAGGCCGATCTGGAAATGCCGTAGACTCGAGGCCCCGAATGGATCAATCTCTATGTAGATTGATACTTGCTGTTCAGGTGTGTTGACTTATACGACAACGATAGTGCGGGCATTGGCGAGCGGAATTTTGCATGAGTTCCGAGTCCCGGGCCATGATGGCCGCGCGCCAAGGCGCGCTGTTCCATTGTGGAGACCGTTATGACCCTGCCCGAAAAAATGTATGGCGTCGTTCTGACGGGTCATGGCGGTCCCGAGATGCTTCAATGGCGCGATGATCTGAACGTGCCAGTGCCAGGCAAAGGCGATGTGGTCGTCCGCGTCAGCGCTGCCGGCGTGAACAACACCGACATCAACACACGCACGGGCTGGTATTCAAAGAGCGACGGTGCGGCGCAGGATGCGGGGTGGACCGGTGAGCCGCTTACGTTTCCGCGTATTCAGGGCATCGATGTCTGCGGTCATATCGCCGCCGTTGGAGAGGGCGTCGACCCTGCCCGCATCGGCAAACGTGTGCTGATTGAACCATGCCTGCGCGAAGCACGCGGCGAAACCTTAAAGTCTCCCTGGTATATCGGTTCCGAATGTGACGGCGGTTTCGCCCAGTTCATCCGGGTCGCATCGCGCCACGCCTATACGATAGACAGTGACTTGACCGATGTGGAACTGGCTTCGTTTCCCTGCTCCTACTCCACCGCCGAAAATATGCTGACCCGCGCAGGCGTGCGGGCGGGCGAAACCGTTTTGATCACCGGGGCGTCGGGCGGGGTTGGTTCGGCCACCGTCCAACTGGCCCGCGCGCGCGGGGCTCATGTCTTAGCGGTCACAAGCGCGTCGAAAGCCCAAGGCCTGATGGCGCTTGGGGCCAGAAAAACGCTCGATCGCGACGCTGATTTGGTCGCCGAAATTGGTGCGAACAGCGTCGATGTGGTGATCGATCTGGTGGCAGGCGCGAAATGGACGTCATTGCTGGACATCTTGCGCCCCGGCGGGCGGTATGCGGTTGCCGGGGCGGTTGGCGGCCCGATCGTCGAGTTGGACGTACGGACGCTTTATCTTAAAGATCTCAGCTTTTTTGGTTGCACCGTTCTGGCGCCCGATATCTTCAAACATTTGATCGGCAGGATCGAACGAAAGGAAATCATGCCGCTGGTGGCCGAGACCTATCCGCTGCGTGAACTGAGCGCGGCTCAGGAGAGCTTTGCTAAAAAAGGATATATCGGCAAGATCGTGCTAGAATTAAACTGAGCCGTTGTGACACTTTGGCTTCTGTCATATCTCGGATGCCGCTTTGATCGAAGAAGCGGGTAGGGGCTTCAATCCGGACTTCATTTTTCGGGTTGGATAAGGATGTTTCGCTTGATCAAGTCGCTTTTCAAGCCATCGCGAAAATAGCAGGTGTGGCAAAGCCACCGAGGCGATCAATTGAAAGGCCTGGGCCGGCAGCGTTGCATTGAGATGTGTAGGCAGCAGGCGTTGCAACCCGATCCATCCCAGGATCGCCACGCCGGACAACACAGCGCCGGTCATAAGCCATCTGGTAAATGTCATTTCAGGCAGCAAAATGCGGGTCTGAGCAAGATGTCGAGGTGAGTGGAGAAAAACGAAGAACAGCGCAAATCCTGCAACTGGCGGAAGAATGATCAAAAGCCCAAGACACAACGCCATCGCTGTGGCCCATTGTCGGCTTCCATCACGCCATGCAACCACGATCCCGACGATGGTGACCAGTAAAATCACGGGCGCTGCGGCGGTGATGATCTGCGCGATCACGGTTGCCCGGGTGTCGCTCATTTCAACGAACAGTGCCGATACATCCGCTGGATGCCCGATGGTAGCTGCTACGATGACCGCCGCACCAGCCGCAAAACGGAGCAACGGTTCGTCCAGAATCTGCCAGTCCTCGCCGAAATGGACTGCCGCTGCAATCAGAAACACAACGAGCGCGACAAGTGGCAGACCCGACCAAAGCATCACCATGAAAATGGCAATCGCCACATAACAGCCGGTTGCCAGCACCACTTCAAGATGGCCGATCGAGTTCGCACGCCGCAGTAACGCGATGTCATACGCCCCGTGCGGCATCCCGCCCCCGATAAACAGAATGGTCGCTGCGCCAACCGCTTGCGGCTGCCCAAGCGATGCCCCGAACAATGCTGCGACTAGCAGCGCAGCGGCTACAACCCAGTATGCAGGACAGACGAAATCTCCGCGCCCTGTCGGGGCGCGGAGATTTTGAGGTGACCTAGGTCGTGTCACCGCAAGCATGCTGTCAGGCGGCTTGAAATTTAAGTCCGCTGACTTCGGCTTCGGCTTCGGACTTGCGAACCGAAATCAGGAAAATGAGAATACCAAGCCCCGCCTTGGCGACAATATCCGCGATCGTGTAACCGATCTGAATCGTCGTCGTCACTGTTCCGCCGGTCAGGCCCACATATGGGACCATATAGACGATCGGATAGAACCCCCACGAGGCAAACGTAAGCAGCCGTGCCTTGCGCACAAGCTCCTGGGCGACAGCGGGCTGCTGCTTGATTGATTCGCCGAGGCCGCGAAACAATTGCCACACGATATAGACGAACGGGATCGCCGATAGCGTTCCCCACAGCGCACGCGTCGGAATATCACCGGCGATTTCACCTGGATAACCCAGCACAATCATCAGCGCTGCGGCAGATCCAAGGCGAAGTGTCCTGGATGTCGTTTCTGCGCGGGATAGCCGCATCACCAGGATCAGTTCGACGAGCAGCAGCGGGACGGTCAGGAGCCAGTCGACGTACCGATACGCATCGTTGAAGGCAAAACCAGTCGCCGAAACAACGCCATTCTTGAAGGTGTATGCAGCGTTCCAGCTCTCGTAAATGCGAAAGTAATGATACGCAGCTATTGCTGTCACGAGCCCTGAGATTGTCAGTGCAGTACGGTAGGCGGGCGCTACTTGCGAGCGGCTCAGCCATAGAAACGCAGTAGCTGCGGCCATTGCCGCAAACGTGAAGGAAAACGCGTTGTAGACTAGGGAAAATTGGAAGGGTGTCAGGGTATCCATCAAAATCTCCGTCGCAGTGACTTGCAGCGCGAATGGGCGGACCAAGGGTTTGCGGGCGGTTGATGGATCGCAACCATGGATCTTCGTGCGCCCGAAATGCCGTTACAGCGACAGGGGGAATGACGGCGGCGATGCGCACCGCATTCCCGATTTAGAAAATTTATGTCCGTGCCCCTGTGACAGCTTTTAGACGGTAGTCGACCGCATGGTTTAGAACGATACGGACCTTGTACCGTATCCAGACCAGTGTGCCGTCAGAGACCGGCCTCAATAGCGAGGCGGATCAGATCGGCCGTTACCTTTAGACCAAGTCGCTGCATCAGGATCGCCCGGTGCATTTTGACGGTCTTTTCCGCGAGGTCGAGTACACCTGCGATCTGCTTGTTCAGCAAGCCGTTCGCAACCAGTTTCAGAACCTGTCTTTGCCGGTGCGATAGCGCATTGACCATTGCTGCAGCCCGAATGCGCCGCATGCTCGACAGCGCCGACGCTTCAGCATCGATCTCGACCTGTGAGCCAAGAAAGTACAGCAAGGAGTCGTGCTCGTCATAAATCGGCGCCACAAGTACGGCATTGCGAAATGGCTCACCGCTGCGCTTGTAGTTCAATATCTCAACGAGCACCGGGCGATGCTCTCGCACGCCGCGGCATATTTCTTCAGTCAGCCAAGGCTCCGTCGAAGGGCCTGACAGAAAGCGGCAGTTTCGCCCAACCACTTCCTCAGCGGGATACCCGGTCAATTCGCAAAATGAATTGTTACAGGCAACAA
>JAYTHT010000044.1:0-19458 GCA_043732365.1 Novosphingobium sp.
TGCCCGGTGCAAGGATGGAGCCCCGAGCGATCGGCATTGCTGGCGCGCGCGTGCCTGCAATCGCTGCATGAATGGCTGGTGGTTTAGAGATTCTTAACCTCTGGGATGCAAAACATGCCGCATGGGGATCACCTTGCGCCATTCACCAGTCCTGTTCGAAAAAGCCATGCGCTTTGCCATGGTGCTGGGCTGCGCCGTTGCACTGATCGGTGCGGGCCGCTTTATACCGTTCTGATTTAGCGGGGCCGGCTACTCTGGGCCGCTCCTACATAATCTCCAGCACCAGGCCCTTGGGCCGGCACAGCCGCACACCTTTATCGGTTTCGACGAGCGGGCGATCGATCAGCTTTGGTTCGGCTACCATCGCGGACAGCACGGTAGCAATATCCGCCATGGGTAGTCCCCGTGCCTCGGCCTCGGTGCCGCGCAGGCGCAGGCCCTGTTGCGGGGTGATCCCGGCATCGCGGTACAATTGCGCCAGCTTGGTGATGGTGGGCGGAGATTTCAGGTATTCGATCACGGTAACATCGGCGCCCGCCTGCGTCAGCATGGCCAGCGTGTTGCGCGATGTGCCGCAGCCGGGGTTGTGCCAGATCGTAGCCTTCATGCAATAATCCTTCAAAATCCGGGCGTAGTGGCCGTGGCGGGCACCGGCACGCGCAGGCCCCGCTCCTCCCCGCGCAAGATGCGGCCCGCGCGCTGGATCGTGCGGACCAGTCGCGGTTGCACGCCGCAGCGACAGATATTGGTGATCGCCGCAAGAATATCCGCCTCGGTCGGATTCACATCGCGCGCCAGCAAAGCGGCCGCCGCCATGATCAGGCCGGGGGTGCAAAACCCGCACTGGATCGCCTGTTCGGCCACAAATGCCTGTTGCACGGCATGGTTGCGGTCCGCCGACAGACCTTCGATGGTCGTGATCGTGCGCCCCTCGGCCTCGCCCAGCAACAGCGTGCAGCTGGGCATTGCCTGACCGTCGACGATGACCATGCACGCGCCGCATTCGCCCGTGCCGCAGCCGTATTTCGTGCCCGTCAGATTGGCCGCATCGCGCAGCGCCCACAGTAGCGGCGTATCGGGATCGAGCCGGAATTCGACTGGTTGGGTGTTGACTGTCAGGCGCGCCATGTGCGGCCGCTCAATCGCGCCAACTGCGGTCGATCTGATCGATCCGCCGAACCCAGGCGGCAAAGTCGGTTACGCCAGGCTGGGTTCCGGGCACTTGCACTTCGCGCAGATCGCGCTGGTGCACCGCGACCACATCGCCTGGCACATAGCTGACCGGCTGACCCATCGACAATGTCGCCAACTGGATTTCACAGGCGCGTTGCAACGCCCACATCTGCAGAAACATCGACGGCAGGGTCGGCGCGAGTACAACCGGGCCATGGTTGCGCAACATCAGGATGTTGCGGTCGCCCAGATTGGCCAGCAGCCGCGCGCCCTCTTCGGCGCGCACCGTCACGCCTTCGAACGTGTGATAGGCCAGCCGTCCGATGAAATTGCAGGCATAGAAATTGATCGGCAACAGCCCGTCTTCCAGGCTGCACACGGCCATCGACGCGGTCGTATGCACATGACAGATCGCCTTGGCCCAGTGCAGATGGCGGTGGAAATAGGCATGTTGGGTAAACCCGGCCTTGTTCACCGGGTATGTGCCGGGCCCCACCGTGTTGCCGTCGATGTCGACTTTGACGAGATTGCTCGCCGTGACTTCGCTATAGAGCAAGCCATAAGGATTGATCAGGAACGCGTTGTCCTCATCAGGCACTTTGACCGAGATGTGGTTGTAAACCGATTCTGACCAGCCAAGCAGGTCAAAGATGCGATAACACGCGGCCAATTCCTGGCGCGCCTGCCATTCGGCTTCGCTATAAGTCACATCGGGGCAAATCTGGGTAGCCATGGTCGCTCTCCTTGATTGCGCAGTCCTGATCAAGCCGCGCTTATGGTTTCGGGCCTGGTTGCCATTGCCGGCTCCACCGCCATGTTGTCGATCAATCGTGCGCCGCCGATATGCGCAGCGACGAGCAGCCGCGCGGCCTGCCCAGACCATTGCGTGACATCGACCAAGGTTTCGGCAGTGCGCAATTCGGCATAGTCAATCCTGTCGAACCCGGCGGCCAGGATCGACCGGCGCAAGGCATCGAGCGCGCGGCCCAGGTCTTCGCCCGCCAGGATCGCCCCGATCGCCACCCGCATCGTGCGGTTGAGCCCAGTCGCGCGCGCGCGGTCGCCTTGCGACAGATACCGGTTGCGGCTGCTCATCGCAATACCGTCCGTTTCGCGCACCGTGGTCACCCCGATCACGCGGTCGACATGCGGAAAGGTGAGGTCAAGATCGCGCGCCATGCGGCGGACAATCGTCAATTGCTGCCAGTCCTTTTCGCCGAATAGCGCGACATCGGGGCGGATCTGGTTGAACAGTTTCAACACCACTGTCGTCACGCCATCGAAATGGCCGGGGCGATGCATCCCGCACAGGACCCGATCCAGCCCGGGCACCGTGACTGTCGTGGCAAAGCCCTGGGGGTACATTTCGCCCACCGTCGGCGCCCACAACAGGTCAACGCCTGCGTCACGCAAAACCCGGCTGTCATGCGCCATCTGGCGCGGATAGGCGGACAGATCCTCGTTTTCGCCAAATTGTAACGGGTTAACGAAAATCGACACGGCCACGCGATCTGCATGCGCGTGCGCCTGCCGCACCAGCATCAGATGCCCATCGTGAAGCGCGCCCATTGTCGGGACCAGCGCCAGGGTTTTTCCCCCGATTTTGAGCACAGCGAGGGCATTTCCCAGCTCGGCGCGGGTCGAGACAGTTTGCATGGGCCTTGTCTCTCCTTTATCATGCCGTACAGCCGACAACAGTTGTGCCCGGGTGATGCGGTCCGGTGCTTGCTATCCGGTTTTCGGCGTTATAGCCGCGAATTCCCAGAGCGTGATGCGAAAAAGTGGCTACCGGTTTTTTGTATTAAATCACGCGAAAACAAAGTCTCCAGGTCAATATGCGATTTTTTCTCATCGCATTTTGGCCTATCCCAGATTCCTGCCCACCCACCCGGCCGTGTTCAAGCGCCCGATCACGTGGAACTGCCCAAGAAGGAAGATCCTGTGCCCGACGGCCCACACCGGATAGTTTTTGCCAACGAAAAAGGCGGCACGGGCAAATCGACGACGGCGGTGCATGTCGCGATCGCGCTCGCCTATCAGGGCGCACGGGTCGTTGCGATCGACCTCGACGCCCGCCAGCGCACGCTGCACCGTTATCTTGAAAACCGTGCCGAAACCAATCGCCGCCGCCAGATCGCGTTGCCCACCGCCCAATTCACGGTGTTTACCGGCGACAGCGTCGAAGACCTGGACGCGATGACCGAAGAGATGGGCGCATCGGCCGATTTCGTGATCTTTGACACGCCCGGCCGCGATGACCCGCTGGCGCGCCATGTCGCGACACGCGCCGACACTTTGGTCACGCCGCTGAACGACAGCTTTGTCGATTTCGACCTGATCGGCCAGGTCGATGCCGAAACGTTCAAAGTGCGCCGCCTGTCGTTTTACGCCGAGATGATCTGGGAAGCGCGCAAGAAACGCGCGATGGCGACGATCAAGGACCAACAACGCCAGGTGGCTACCAGAACCATGGACTGGGTGGTGGTGCGCAATCGCACCGGCTATACCGAGGCGCGCAACCAGCGGCGGATCGATCAGGCGCTGACCGAGCTGTCAAAGCGTGTGGGCTTCCGCATCGCCAGCGGCCTGTCCGAACGCGTGATCTATCGCGAACTGTTCCCCAGCGGCCTGACTTTGCTCGACAAGGGGCACTTGGGCGAATTGGGCACCAGCCATCTGGTCGCGCGTCAGGAACTGCGCGCTTTGCTCGCCGGGCTGAACCTGCCGGCGATTGGCGGCGACGCGCAACTCGCGCTCAAAGGAGCAGGCTCAGGCGGGGCTTCGATCAGAGGCTCAGGCGATGGCGCAAGCGTGGGATCAGCCGGCGCATGATCATGCGCCTGGTCGAGCTGGCTTTGCTCGGCAGCCTCGTGATCCGGTTCATGACCGGGCAATGGCCCTGGGTGTGGTGGCAGGCGCGCGACACGCGCAAGGCTGAAAAGCATGCGCAGGTTCTGCTCGGGCTGGCACCTGATGCCGGGCGCGAGGCCATCATCGATGCGCATCGCCGGTTGATCACCCAGGTCCATCCCGATCGCGGCGGCAGCAACGACGCGGTGTACGAGGCCAATGCCGCGCGCGACTTGCTGCTCGAACGGCTTGGTGCAAGCAATCGTGCCTCCCCTAAATAATTGGGCCAAATAATCGTGCCTGAAGAGATCGACCGGCACGTATTCGATCCCGGCCTGCTGCGCGAATACGACATGCGCGGGGTCTGGGGCGTAACTTTGGGCCCGCGCGATGCCTATGCGCTGGGCCGCAGTTTCGCGACACGTGTGCGCCGGGCAGACGGCCATCGCGTCGCGGTCGGTCGCGATGGGCGGCTAAGCTCACTCGAACTGGAAACCGCACTGATTGCCGGTCTGGTTGCAGGCGGCGTCGATGTGCGGCGGATCGGGCTCGGCCCAACGCCGCTGCTGTATTATGCGGTTGCGTCAGCGCCAGAAGTGCACGGCGGCATAGAGGTAACCGGCAGCCACAATCCCAAAGATCACAATGGCTTCAAGATGGACCTTGGGGGTCAGCCATTCTTTGGCGATGATATACTCGATCTCGGCCGGATCGCCGCTGTTGGAGACTGGACCAGTGGCGCCGGCGTGATCGAAGATGTCGATGTGTCCGACGCCTATGTCGCGCGCATCATCCAGGCACTCGATGGCATAGACCCTGCCCATATCGAACCCTTGCGCATCGGCTGGGATGCCGGCAACGGCGCGGCCGGGCCCCTGATCGAGCGGCTGGTCCGGCATTTGCCGGGGCACCATGTCCTGTTTTACACGTCTGTTGACGGCCATTTTCCCAACCACCATCCTGATCCCACGGTCGCCGAAAACCTGCGCGACCTGATCGACGCCGTCGCGCAAGGACGCATCGACTTCGGTTTTGCTTTCGATGGCGACGGCGATCGGATCGGCATGGTCGACGGTCGCGGGCGAGTGCTGTGGGGTGATCAGATCCTGCTGATTCTGATCAAGGATCTACTCAAACGGCGCCCTGGCGCGCTAATCATGGCCGATGTGAAGTGCAGTCAGACGCTGTTCGATACGATCACTGCGCTGGGCGGGCGGGCGCTGATGGCGCCATCCGGGCATTCGCTTATCAAATCGGGAATGAAGCAATCTGGAGCGGTGCTCGCCGGGGAAATGACCGGACATGTGTTCTGCGCCGATGACTATTACGGCTATGACGACGCATTGTACGCCGCGTTGCGCCTGCTGGCCGCAGCCACGCGTTTGGGTCAATCGCTGACCGAATTGCGCGACGCGATGCCGCAAACACATGTCACGCCCGATTTGCGCTTTGCTGTGCCGGGTATCGATCCGCTTGCCGCGATTACCGCACTGACCACCAGTTTGCGCAATGGGGGCATCCCCTTTGATGCGACCGATGGCGCGCGGGTGTCGACGCCCGACGGATGGTGGCTGTTACGCGCGTCCAACACCCAGGCAATGCTTACCGCGCGCGCCGAAAGCGCGACCGCGCCGGGGCTAAAGCGTGTGCTCGGCGACCTCGACAGCTGGCTCTTGCAAATCGGCATTGCCCGGACCTGATCGCAGCTTGCCAAGCGCCAACTTTTCCGTCCAAGTAGATTGTGCAGCGCCAGTCGGGGGCTCAATGCCGGAAACAACATGGTGGTCGGTCCCAATGCAGTGCAGCAGGCCATGAACCGCGCATTGATCCGCGAAACACGGTATCTGCCGGGTAACGATGGCGATGGCGATGCCCTGCCACGGATCGCATAGGCGTGGAACCGTGGCTGCTTCCTCCTGAAATCGGCGAGTGGTTTGCCGCGCGTGGCTGGCGGGTGCGACGGCATCAGGCCGAAATGCTGGCGGCGGCGGCGCGCGGGGATCATGCATTGCTGGTCGCCGATACCGGGGCGGGCAAGACGCTGGCCGGGTTTTTGCCAACGCTCGCCGAATTCGCGCCATCGCGGCTGGGCGGGCTGCCTCCGCCCGATGGGTTGCATACGCTGTATATCTCGCCGCTGAAGGCGCTCGCGCAAGATGTGAAGCGCAATCTGTTGACCCCGGTCGAAGAGATCGGTCTGCCAATCCGGGTCGAGACGCGCAGCGGTGACACACCGAGCGAGCGCAAGGCGCGCCAGCGGGTGCGGCCGCCGCATATTCTGCTGACCACGCCCGAATCGCTGTCCTTGTTGTTGAGCTATCCCGAGAGCGCCGAGCTGTTTGCCGGGTTGCGACGCGTGGTGATCGACGAAGTTCATGCATTTGCAACCGGCAAGCGGGGTGATTTGCTGACGCTCGCGCTGTCGCGATTGCAAGCGCTGAGCCCCGGGATGCGGCGTGTGGCACTGTCGGCAACTCTGGGCGATCCCGAAAGTTATCGCGCGTGGCTGGCGCCCGGTGGCGTCAGCACCAGTGTGGCGCTGGTCGAAGGCGAGGCCGGCGCGCCGCCCGAGGTGGAAATCCTGCAACCGGTCGACAGCCGCGTCCCGTGGGGCGGCCATGCCGGTACCTGGGCGGTGCCGCAAGTCTATGACCTGATCCGCAAACATCGCACCACATTGGTGTTCACCAACACGCGGTTTCTGGCCGAATATCTGTTTCAACAGTTGTGGGATGCCAACGACGACACGCTGCCGATCGGGATCCACCACGGATCGCTGAGCCGCGAAGCGCGCGCCAAAGTCGAAGGCGCGATGGCGCGCGGCGAATTGCGCGCGCTGGTGTGTACCGCCAGTCTCGACCTCGGGGTCGATTGGGGCGACATCGATCTGGTGGTGCAAATGGGCGCGCCCAAAGGATCGTCGCGGTTGTTGCAGCGGATCGGACGCGCAAATCATCGGCTCGACACCCCCAGCCACGCTGTGCTGGTACCGGGCAACCGCTTTGAATTTCTGGAAGCGCTGGCGGCGTGTGATGCGGTTGCCGCCGGACAGCGCGATGGCGACGAATTTCGCCCCGGTGGGCTCGATGTGCTGGCCCAACATGTAATGGGCCGTGCGTGTGCGGGCCCATTTGATGAAGCGGCATTGCTGGCGGAGATCCGTTCGGCATGGGCGTACGACTGGCTCGACGCGCCAACATGGCAGCGAGTGTTGGCGTTCGTCGCGACCGGCGGTTATGCGTTGCGCGCTTATGACCGGTTCCGCCGGATCGTACGGGACCCGTCCGGGCAATGGCGGCTCGCGCATCCCGATCAGGCGGCGCGGCACCGGTTGAATGCCGGGATCATCATCGATTCCGAAATGCTGGAAGTGCGATTTCGCAACGGGCGCGCGCTGGGCAAAGTCGAAGAGGGCTTTGGCGCGCAACTGGCGCCGGGCGATACGTTCCGCTTTGCCGGGCTCGATCTGGAAGTCGAAGCGTTGCGCGACAGTGCGGTGGTCGTCCACGCGGCCAAACGGTCGGGGCAGATCCCCAGCTATATGGGCGCGCGAATGCCACTGACCACGCATCTGGCCGACCGCGTGCGCGCACTGCTGTCCGATCGCGCGGGGTGGGCGCGGATGCCCGACGATGTGCGCGAATGGCTCGAAATGCAGGATTGGCGCAGCGCGATGCCCGGACCAGACGCGCTGATGGTCGAAAGTTTTCCCCATGGCGGGCGCGCCTATACCGTATTTTACACATTCGAAGGCTGGAATGCCAACCAGTCGCTAGGCATGCTGATCACGCGGCGGATGGAACACGCCGGGCTATCGCCGATGGGGTTTGTTGCCAACGATTATGCGCTGGCGGTTTGGGGCCTGAAACCGGTGGTCGACCCGGGCGCTCTGCTGACGCCGACCATTCTGGCCGATGAATTCGATGACTGGGTGCAAAATTCCTATCTGTTGCGCCGCGCCTTTCGCGAGGTTGCAGTGATCTCCGGCCTGGTCGAGCGGCAGCATCCCGGCAAACGCAAGACCGGCCGCCAGGTCACATTTTCAACCGACCTGATCTACGATGTCCTGCGCAAGTACGAGCCGGGCCATATGTTGATCGAGGCCGCCTGGGCCGATGCGCGCGCACGCTTGACCGATCTGGGCCGCCTGGCCGCCGCGCTTGAACGCGCGGCCCGCCAGCTCAACCATATTGTGCTGGACCGGGTCAGCCCCCTGGCGGTGCCGTTGCTGGTGATGATCGGCCGCGAAAGCCTGCCGCAGGCTGCGGCAGATGAAGACTTGCTGGTAGAGGCCGAAAGCCTGGGCGCGATAGCAATGCAGCCTGACGCGCCGCGCCGTCGATAAGCCGTAAGGCTGGCAAACCTGGGGACCCAAACAAACCAGGCCGCAATTCAAAGCAGGGGGAATGGCTACGCGCCGTTCCCCCTGCTTTGAATTGCGGCCTGATTGCACCGGCCACCAGGGCACGATGCGATCATGGTTCAGTGGGCGCTTATTGCGGCGCCTTGCCAAACACGGCGTAGTTTTCATTCCCGACAAACCCGAACTTAGTCGCCTTTGAATCGGTGATGATCTTGAGGATCTCGTTCGCCAGTTCGTAATTGGCATAAGGTTCGGGCTGGAACTGGAGTTCCGGCTCAACTGCCAGCGCCTTGGTCGCCTGCAACAACGAAACAAGATTGCCCTGGTTGATCGGCGAACCGTTCCATAAGATCACGTTGGCGGTTGTCAGCACCAGCTTGTTCTTGACTGGATCGACGTGGACCTGTGGATTCGGCGGTGTCGCCTGAGGCAGGTTAACACTGACCGAATGGGTGGCCACGGGAATGGTGATGATGAACATGATGAGGAGTACGAGCATGACGTCGATCAACGGCGTCGTGTTCATTTCCATCATCGGCGAGCCATCGTCCTTGCCGCCGCTCATTGACATGGGTGGTACTCCTTGATCGCTGGATCCCGTTTACGGGGATCCGCCCGTTTTACGATGACCGATTGTGGCGTGCCGTCGGGCCAGAAACTGTTTGGCCTTAAACCGTTTAACAGTCCTGGCCGCCAGGTTTAGCCGTTCGGATCGACCGGGGTCGAGATGAAGCCGACTTTGGGATAACCCGCAGTCTGCACGTTGTAGATCGCACCCGCAATACACTTCCACGGAACGTGAACGTCGCCGCGGATATGGACTTCGGGAATTTTGTCCGGGTCCATGGCCGCCGCGCCGCCTTCGCGCTTCACGATTGCATCAAGCCGTTCATAAGCCTGCTTGTACAATTCGGTGTTATCGACCGGCGTGGTGTTGTTGATATAGACGCGGCATTCGCCAGTCGGCGAAGAGCCTAGATAGCCCGGCTGACGGGGACTGCGGCCGGCGGTATCGGTCGAAACCACGGCAAGCAAAAGGTTTTCCACTTTGTCCTGGGTCTCTTCAGACTTCAGAATGGGCACTTTAAGCTTTTCGATGGTCTGGATCGCCACTGGAACCGCAATGAGGAAGATGATCAGCAGCACGAGCATCACATCCACCAGTGGGGTGGTGTTGATGTCCGACATCGGGCGTTCTTCGCCCCCGCCGCCTACAGACATTGCCATTGGTTAAATCCTATCCGAGTCTGACTGCGTAGAAGGTCTGGCCGCCTGGATGGTCTGGCCATGGAGAAAGCCTGATCATCTACGCGCGTTTCCGGACAGGGCCGACCCGGTCGGGCCGGCCCTGATTGTCCTTACTTCTTAGGCGCAGCAACCGGAGCAGCCGGCTTTGCAGCAGTAGCGGCCGGCAGAACTGGCCTCACCGCACCATGCGACGCGATGTTGGCCAGCACGTCGGTGCTGAACCCGGTCAGCAGTTCGGCGATCCGCTTGTTGCGTGCCTGCAGGAAGTTGTAGGCAAGCACCGCAGGAACCGCGACGAGCAGGCCAAGCGCGGTCATGATCAAAGCTTCACCAACCGGCCCGGCGACTTTGTCGATCGATGCCGAACCGGCAAGACCGATGGCGATCAGGGCGCGATAGATGCCGACCACGGTCCCGAACAGACCGATGAACGGTGACGTTGCACCCACGGTGGCAAGGAACGACAGGCCGCCAGCAAGTCGTGCGTTGATCGAAGCTTCCGAACGGGCGAGCGAACCATGCAGCCAGTCGTGGGCTTCGGTCTGGTCAATCAGTTTGGTGGTCTGATCTTCTGCCAGCAGGCCGTCGTCGACGATCTGGCGCCAGGCGCTGTTCTTTTCGAGCTTCGTCGTGCCCTCCCTCAACGAAGACGCACGCCAGAAAGCGGCAATCGCCTTGTACTGGCCCATGACCTTGATCTGTTCGTACCATTTGGTGAACAGAATGAAGAACGAACCAAAGGACATGATGCCCAGGATCGAAACAGTTGCATACGAAATGAAACCGCCGGCCTGGAGAGCTTCGACGAAGCCGAACTTGTTCTGCGGCGCAGCACTGGTCGCGGCCGCAGCGAGCGTCTGAATGAGCATTCCGATCTTCCTCTCAAGAATTCATATAAAGGGTAAAAGTCTGGGCGATAAAGAGACTTCACGTCTCTTGCGATATTGGGTCCGACAGGGCCCGAAGCGATTGTGCGAAGGTTTGCGATCAATCCTTCGGAATCTGCCAGCGGACCGAACTGCTATAGTTGCCCGTGGTCGGGTTTCCATCACCATCCATGGCCGGAGTGAAGCGCGCACGGCGCCGCATCAGGTCACAAGTCGTTTTGTCCAGTTCGGGGCTACCGCTGGATTTGGTGATTTCGCAGCTCGTGACTTTCCCGTCGTTGGCAAGGCTCAGGTGAAAGCCGGTTGTGCCTTCCTGACTAAGCTGTAGCGCACGTGACGGGTAATCGTTGTCTGATGCCCAGTCGCCCGGACGTCCCTTTGGTACCGCGTTTTTCGCAGTAAAATGCGGGGGCGGCGGTGCGGGCGGCGCAGGAATTGCCACAGCGACAGGCGGCGCCACATACGGCGGCGGTGCTGACACGGTCTGGATCGCAGGCGCCGGAGTGTTGAACGAGATAGCCGGAGGCGGCGCCACAATCGGCGGAGGCGGAGGTATATCCGTCTTCGGCGGTGGCGGCGGTGGCGGTGGCGGCGGTTTATCCGGGTCAATCTTGACCGCCGTTGTCACGTCCTTGATCTTCTTGAATGCCGAATATGCAAGGCCAGTGACCAATGCATAAATCAGCACAATATGCAGAAGAGCAACGATTATGAGCGTCGCGATCTTGTTACCGCTCATCTGTTGGTCAGCGTAAGCCATTCAGCTCTATTACTCCTGATCTTCCCCAAGGCCCTCGCCACGGAGACACACCCCCGAAACTAGGATCAAGATGGAGCCTCGCACGCAACATCGTTGCGCACGATTGGCCAATCTACCGATATAATTCCACCCTGCCGGCAAACCGGTCCACCGACATCGGGCACCAAGTCCCGGCGGCGGTATTAGCCAGGCATTGTTATGTTCTGCCTGATCTGACGCGAGCTTTAACGCCGAAGCCATGGGCGCGCAATTGCTTTATCGGTTCACATCTGATTCACGTCGTATCGCCTTCCTGAGAAGCCTTGGGGCAGCCCTGATCGGGCATTCGTCGGGTCCTTCAAGCCATCAGGATTGCCATATGTCAAAGCCCTTTCGCAAGCCCTTTGCAACTATCGCCACAGGCCTTGCTCTGGCCGCGATCGTGGCGGGTCCGCGCAATGATGCATATGCGCAAAATGCTGCGGATTCTGCGGCTTTGAACCCTGTGTCCGCACCCAACACACGCCCCATTACTCCGGTCATGACACCGGCCCTGCCGCTGGGCGAAATCGCGGGTCAGACTTATGCCGACCTGGTCGATCTGGCGCTGACCAGTCCGGTCGTGGTCAAAGCGACAGTCCGGCATCAAACCAGGCTGGATCCGGTCGATTCGCCGGGTCTTTCCCCGGGTTTTGTCCGGCTTTTTGTCGAAGCGGACACCAATGCGCTGCTGGTCGGGCCACCGCTTGGCGAATCACTTCGTTTCCTGACCGACGTGCGGCTTGATACAAATAGCAAGATACCCCGGTTGAACAAGACACAGGTGTTGCTGTTTGGCAACGCAGTGCCGGGCAAGCCGGGCGAGCTGCAACTAAGCGCAGCCGACACAATGTTTGCGTGGAGCCCCGCGCTGGAAACGCAGGTGCGCGCGATCCTCACCGAATTGATCAGCGCCGATGCGCCGCCGCGGATCACCGGCCTGCGCGA
Source organism: Novosphingobium sp. (assembly GCA_043732365.1). Classification (GTDB taxonomy): domain Bacteria; phylum Pseudomonadota; class Alphaproteobacteria; order Sphingomonadales; family Sphingomonadaceae; genus Novosphingobium. The sequence goes on from JAYTHT010000044.1 coordinate 12,248, forward strand.
GGCAATGCACGTGCCCGGCAATCTGGTCGGCGAAGGCGAGAGCCAGTTCTTCTTTGCGACTGAAAGCGCAACGGGCACCGCACGGCCAGCCGTTCCTGGGAAACCCGCGTCGATCTCGGTGGTGCGCCGCCCGGGCGAGCCCACACGCTGGGGTGTGAGTTTCAGCGAAATCGTCGATCAGTCCGCGCAGCCACCCCGCCGCGATACGCTGGCCTGGTACCGCCTGGCCTGTTCCTTGCCCGCCATGGTGCCCAACCGCGCAGCGATTTCATCGACCGAGGCCGACCAGCGCATGGCTGCCGACGACTATGCGCTGATCCTGCGCGACCTGGGGCCCTGCCGCCGCAATCGCATCAGAAAGTAACTCTGCGCCCACAAAACCGGTTCCCTAGTGTTTGCGCGATGCTTTAAGGCGATGCCAAATGCGGGCGACAGTCGCCCGATTGGGGATACCATGAACGAACCTTTGCGCGTTGCGCTGGCTGGGCTTGGCACAGTCGGCGGTGGAGTGGTCCGGTTGATCGAGGCCAACGCTGATCTGATTGCGCGGCGCGCGGGCCGGCCGATCAGGATTACTGCGATCAGCGCACGCAATCGCGGCAAGAATCGCGGCTTTGATACGACATGCTATGCCTGGGAAGACGACATGGTCATCTTGGGCGAACGCGACGATGTCGATGTCGTGGTCGAACTGGTCGGCGGCGCCGATGGCCCGGCGCTGGCGCTGGCCCGCACCACGTTCGAAGCGGGCAAGGCGCTCGTCACCGCCAACAAGGCAATGATCGCGCTTCACGGCATCGATCTGGCCAAACGCGCCGAAGCCGCGCACGTAGCCTTGAAATTCGAAGCCGCCGTGGCCGGTGGCATCCCGGTTATCAAGTGTTTGAAGGAAGGCGCCGCGGCTAACCATATTCACCGCGTCTATGGCATTTTGAACGGTACCTGCAATTACATCCTGTCGACGATGGAAGACACCGGACGTGATTTTGCCGATGTGCTGGGCGAAGCGCAGGCCAAAGGCTTTGCCGAATCGGACCCCAGCTTTGATATCGACGGCATCGACGCCGCGCACAAATTGTCGATCCTGGCGTCGATTGCCTTTGGCACGGCGATCGATTTTCCCGGTGTGGCGATCACCGGCATCCGCCGCGTGCTGGCCGCCGATATCGCGCAGGCCGATGCGCTGGGGTATTACATCCGTTTGATCGGGGTGGCCGATGTTGAAACGGATGCCTCGGGCAAACGCCGTCTGTTTCAACGCGTACATCCGCATCTGGTGCACCGTGACCACCTCCTGGCGCATGTCGATGGCGCCACCAATGCCGTCGTCGCAGAGGGCGATTTCGTTGGTCGGCTATTGTTCCAGGGCGCGGGCGCGGGCGATGGCCCGACCGCCAGCGCGGTCGTCGCCGACCTGATCGACATTGCACGCGGTGACATCGGTGCGCCATTTTCGGTCCCCGCCGCAGAGCTGGACCAGGCAACCCGCGCCGACAGCGGGCATCGCACAGGCAAAGCCTATTTGCGGTTTACCGTCGCCGATCGCCCGGGCACGCTGGCCGAAATCGCCGCCGCCATGCGCGATGCGGGGGTGTCGATCGAAAGCCTGATCCAGCAAGGCCGGGTCGAAATCGGTGGTGAAGATCGCGCACTGGTTTCGCTGGTCACGCACGATGGGCCCGAAAGCGCGATCGATGAAGCATTACGCCTGCTGGAAGGATCGCCCAATCTGGCCGAACCGCCACTGGTCATGCCTATTCTTGACGAATGACCCGCCTTGAGTTTGCATCGATACGCGCGAAAGAGCGAGTTTGGGGCCACACCCAAAGAGCACGCCCTAATTGCCCCGGATTTCACCGTGGCCGACGCGGTCCGCGTCTGACCCTGCGGGCGCCGGCGGCAATCCGCGAAAGTCGATGTCGGGCAACAGGCCCGGCGGGCACCCACCGAGGAAACAGCCAAATTTGATGCTGTGGCCGGTGATCCGGTTTGACATGACATCGGGCGCGCGGGGCAGCCCGTCGCCAAGGGCCGTTGCCGATTCCAATTCGCCCGGGATCGGCAGGCGATCCCTCGAATTGTCCTTTTTCTTGCCGCAGACGGTGATTCCGTTAGACACCGCTTCATCTTCGCAGCGCGGTTCGCGCGGGGATACCAACAACCGTTCGGCCAAGTTAGGCTCGTCGGCTGAACTTTCCGCCGGCAGCGAAGACGGCGGGTTGTTGCCATTCGCGGGCGTGCCCTGGCCTTGCGCGGACGGCGCGGCGCCAGAAGCCGTTTGCGCGCGTGCAATTGCGACTGGCGCAAGCACCAGCACAGCGGCACAAATGACATGCGTTACTCTCGACAAGACGGTCTTCCTCGGTCTAGGGCTAAGCGCATATGCCTGTGCATACGTCTGCACTGCCGTCTTCCACGCCCATCTCGACACAGGAACTACAGTGACCCAACCCATTGCACAACCCGCCCCATCCAAGGTTCTTGATCGTGTGCTCGTGCTGGAAATGGTGCGGGTGACCGAAGCAGCGGCGATCGGCGCGGCAAAGCTGATCGGGCGCGGCGATGAAAAGGCCGCCGATGCCGCCGCTGTCGAAGCCATGCGCGCCGCGTTGAACGAACTGTATATGGACGGCACCGTGGTAATCGGCGAAGGCGAGCGCGACGAAGCGCCGATGCTGTTCATCGGTGAAAAGGTCGGCTTGGCGCCCGGCAAAGGCCCCAAGATCGACATCGCGCTCGATCCGCTCGAAGGCACCACGATCACCGCCAAGGCCGGTCCGAACGCACTCGCGGTGCTGGCGATCTCGGAAGCCGGTGGGCTGCTCAACGCTCCCGACACCTACATGGACAAGCTCGCGATCGGGCCGGGCTATGCGCCGGGGCTGATCGATCTGCACAAGTCGGTGACCGAAAACGTCCGGACCGTCGCCGCTGCTAAAGGCGTCGCGCCGGGTGAGATCATGGCGTGCGTGCTCGACCGGCCGCGCCACGAAGCGCTGATTGCCGAGCTGCGCGGGCTCGGCTGCGGCATCATGCTGATCCCCGACGGCGACGTCGCCGGGATCATCGCGACGACCAACCCCGATACCGGCATCGACATCTACCTCGGCAGCGGTGGCGCACCCGAGGGCGTGCTCGCGGCAGCGGCGATGCGCTGCGTCGGCGGCCAGATGCAGGCGCGGCTGATATTCCGCAACGACGACGAGCGCGGCCGCGCCCACCGGCTTGGCATCACCGACCTCAACCGCATCTACGGGCTCGAGGACCTCGCTCGCGGCGACACGATCTTCGCCGCCACCGGTGTCACCGACGGCTCATTGCTGCGCGGCGTCAAGCACCGCCGCGACGGCACCGTGACCACTCAGAGCGTTGTCATGCGCGCCTCGTCGGGCACCGTGCGATGGGTTAGCGGCGAGCACCGTAAGGGCCCGCGAGGGTAGCGGGCACGTACCGTTTGTGCAGCTGGATCCGACGTTGATCGTAGATGCGAGGTGACCGCCAACCGCCCATCACAGGTGTTTAGCAATTTCGTCAAACAGATAACGCTGGTCTACCGCCGCAGCATCCGCATAAATCCATTCGCCACTAATTGCCATTATTTTTAGTCCAGCTTTATACTCGATATGCTCAACAGTCTTTACGCCAATGCTACATTGAGCTGAGGCGTAAGCCTTACACGCGGCTAAGAGTGCATCGCATTCAACACTGTTCTCCTCACACACTATTCCAACTATTTTCGGACGGCACGGTGCTATAACTGCCATCAACTTGCGTATATTGATTAGCACTGTTGATCGTGACGCCTTGAAGGGCACTCTGAAAGATTGGACTACCAACGTAACAACCTAGTGGATCCCGCGAGACGGACGAGTCCGGTTTTAGGATTCCTATTGCGCTTTGATCATGCGATTCAGTGCCATGCGCACTGGGATCAAGTTTGAAGTTTCACCGCCTGACTGGCATCGGCTTGAACGGGTGCTCAGGGATCGCAACGCGGCGCAGTAGCATGCGTGGCGTGCATCGATCAGCTTGCTATCTGCCGATGGCGTCGGGACAGCGGCGATCATACGACAAATCGAAAACCTGTGTCTGGCGTTGGCAGGAGCGCTACATGGCAGCCGGTGTTGATGGCCTGTTGCGCGACAAGACCCGACCGCCGCGTCTCGCGCCTTTCAAGCCGGCAGTGATCGATAGCGTTGTCGTGCTGACGCTGAGCGATGCGCCCGGCGAGACGACGCACTGGACCGCCGCCATGATGGCCGCCGCCAACAAGATCAGTGCCAGCGCAGTGCCCCGTATCTGGAAAGCACATGGCCTGCAGCCGCATCGCTACCGGCAGTTCAAGCTGTCGAATGACCCCAATTTTGCCGACAAACTCCGCGATGTCGTCGGGCTGTATGTCGATCCGCCAGCGCACGCTGTGTAGGGCGGTGACAAAGCAGGCCAAAGGAGCGCCGGTATTTTGCTGAGCGTGGCGGTGTAAAAACGGGTCAGTGGTCGGTTGTTCCCTTTGGGGGGGGCGGCCGGAGTGTTTGCCGTGGAAGTCGACGCCGCTGTCCGGCGATTTGTATTCGTCGAGGGTCACAGCCGCCGCGAAGCAGCGCCGGTTTTTTGGGTTGAGCCGTGAGACGGTGCTGAAGATGTGCCGGTTCTCGCTGCGGCCGGGGTACACGCGTAAGGAGCCGGCCACGAAGCCAAAGCTGGGCCTGCTGCTGCCGGTGAAGCAGCGGCATCCGGCGAAGCGGATTTTTGAGCGGCGACGCGACGTGCATGGCTTTGGCGGCGGCTACACTGTGGTGAAGCATTACGTCTGTATCTGCCGCGCGCGGGGTCGCGAGACCGTCGTGCCGCTGGCGCATCCACCCGGGCACGGCCAGGTGGATTTCAGCGAGGCGGTCGCCATCATCGGTGGGGTGCGCCAGAAGATCCACTTTTTCTGCATGGACCTGCCGCAATCGGATGCGGGGGTCGTGAAGGCTTATCCGCGTGAGTCGACGGAAGCGTTTCTCGATGGGCAGGTGTCGGCGTTCGCACTCTTTGGCGGGGTGGCGTTGTCGCTGCTTTATGACAACCTCAAGATCGCGGTGGCGAAGATCTGCGGTGACGGCAAGCGCGAGCCGACGCGGGCGTTCACCGAACTGCTCCGCCATTACCTGTTCGCCGACCGCTTTGGTCGGCCGGGCAAGGGGAACGACAAGGGCAAGGTCGAGGGACTGGTCAAGTTCTCGCGCGCCAACTTCATGGTGCCGATCCCGGTGGCGGCGAGCTATGAAGAACTGAACGCGATGCTGGCGGCGCGCTGCCGCGCGAGGGCGACCGTGCCGGGTAACATGCCGAGATTATCGGTGAGCGCCTCATGGCCGACACTGCGGCGCTGCGGCGGCTGCCGGCGACACCGGTGGAGCCGTGCGAGAAGCGCGCCGGGCGGGTGTCGTCGACGGCGCTGGTCCGCTACCGCACCAACGATTACTCGGTGCCGACCCGCTTTGGCTTCCAGAACGTCATCGTGAAGGGCTTTGTCGACGCGGTCGTGATCCCGTGCGGCGGCAAGGAGATCGCCCGGTATCCACGCTCCTATGCCGAGGGCGCGTTCATCGCCGACCCGCTGCATTACCTGGCGCTGATCCAGACCAAGCCCAATGCGCTCGACCAGGCGGCAGCGCTGCAAGGCTGGGATCTGCCCGAGGTGTTCCAGCACCGGCGCCACCGGCTCGAAGCCCGCATGGGCAATCGTGGCAAGCGCGAGTTTATTCAGGTGCTACGGCTGATGGAGGCGACACCCCAGGAGGTCGTGACGATCGCGGTAACGCAAGCGATCCATCTCGGTGCTGCCGGCTTTGATGCGATCGAGCTGATCGCGCTGGCGCGCATCGAGCGGCGGCCAGCCAGGCTTGATCTGACGGCCTATCCGCACCTGCCCAAGATGGATGTGAAGACGACGCGCGCCGCCGATTATGCGGTGCTGGCGGCATTACCGCGGGCCCCATCGATACGATGCCGGCCGGCACCATGAGTGGCACCCCCCAACTCTTGTTGGCGCATCATCTCAAACAACTGAAGCTGCCGACGGTGCTGCGCGAGTATGACAAAGTCGCCCGCGAGTGCGCCGCGGGCGGCATCGATCATCCGCGTTACCTGCTGCGGCTGCTCGAACTCGAACTGATCGATCGCGAGCGACGGACGGTCGAACGGTGCATCCGCGCCGCACGGTTCCCGGTGACCAAGAGCTTCGACACGTTCGACTTCACCGCGATCCCCCAGCCTCAACAAGATGCTCGTCCTCGAACTCGCCCGCTGCGAGTATATCCTGCGCCGCGAGAACATCCTCGCGCTGGGCAACAGTGGCACCGGCAAGACCCATATCGCGCTCGCGCTCGGCCTCGCGGCTTGCCAGAAGGGGTTCACGGTCGCGTTCACAACGGCGGCATCGCTGGTCAACCAGCTGATGGAGGCGCGTGATGAGCGGCGCCTGCTCAAGCTGCAACGCGAACTCAGCGCGGTGAAGCTGCTGATCATTTAAGAGCTCGGCTATGTGCCGCTGTCGCCGACTGGTGCCGAGCTGCCGTTCGAGACCTTCTCGCAGCGCGACGAGCGCGGATCAACCATCGTCACCTCGAACGTGGCCGTTCGAGGACTGGACGTCGGTGCTGGGGTCAGAACGTCTCACCGGCGCACTGCTCGATCGGCTGACCCACCACGTTCACATCATGACCATGAACGGCGACAGCTACCGCCTCAAGCAATCCGCCCGCCGCCGCCGTGCCGAAACCAGGGCAGAGCAAAACCAGGCCACCAGCGAGATCATCGATCCCGACATCGGGGAGATTACACCAAGCTGACCAGGAACGCCGCCAACGATATGCAAAGGGGCCCGATCGGGCCCCTTTGCATATCGTCATGCCGCGCCATCAATGGCCTGCTTTTACTCCGCCACGCTGGCCTGGAAGCCGACCGCCATTGACATTGCCGGCGTCAAACCCGCGGCTTTGCGCCGCCGCGGCCTTGATCGACCGACTGTCGATCACTGCTGCACTTGGGCTTTGCTGACGTCAATCGCGTGCCCGGTCGAGCATCAGCGTGACGTCGTGGAGCGTGAGAAACAACAACTTCCGTACAAGCCGCCGGAACCACCAATAGACCGTCTGCCAAGGCGGAAAGTCGTTCGGCAGCATCCGCCAGCCGCCGCCCGTCCGAGCGAGATAGCGCAAGGC
>JAYTHT010000045.1:0-1990 GCA_043732365.1 Novosphingobium sp.
GGATGATTGCGCCGACTTGTGCGGCGGGGAACACCACGTCCGCCGTCGGAACACCCGACGCCAGGCTTTTCTTTGATCCGCAAAATTGCACGACGACGATGTCTTCGCGCAAAAACGCCATATGCCGCGCCCACAATAATGAATGTGGTGCAGGCGTAGACCAACTGCCGGCCCCGGTTACCGATGCGCTCGATCGCCGCCTGCCGTGACAGCCGCGCCATGCAGAAAGACCAGGTGCACGATTGCAGCATCGGCCATGCTTTCGGCCAGTGTAGCAAACCCGCCTCGTGCGGGCAGGATCATCAAAACGCCTCAGCCAAAATGCACCGGACGATCCCTTTGCGTTCCAGGTCTGCGGCATAGGCCATCAGCCTGTGGTCGCTGCCTTTGGCACCGATCAACTGCACGCCCAAGGGCATGCCCGGCACCGCCAGCGGTACGGTGACCACGGGCAGACCCAAAAAGCTGATCGGCTGGGTCAACAGGCCAAGATTGGCGCGAGCGGGTTTTTCCTCGCCGTCGATAATCACGACCGGGTGGTCGATGCGTGGCGCCGGGCCCATTGCAACCGGCGCAATCAGCACGTCGAACCGATCGAACAACGCCTGAAACTGCACGGCAAACCGGTCGCGCACGGCCAGGGCCTCGGCATGGAGCGCGGCGGGCAATGCGGCACCGGCGATCAGGCGATCACGCGTTGCCGGATCATAGGACAGCGCGTCCTGGCGTAGCGCGGGCGCATGCAAGGTCCCGCCCTCATACGCGGTGATCAGGAATGCGGCGGATCGCGCCTGCGCCACGCCTGCCACATCGACCACCGGCAATGGCGCCAGTGCGTCTGTCAGTTCGGCCAGCGCATCGCGCATTTCGGCCGTCAGATTTTGCGCGAACCAGCCGCCCAGCACGGCGGCTTTTGCTGCGCCCGTGACTGGTGCAGCATGGTCGCGCACGACCGCGTCAATCAGCGCAAGATCACGCGCAGTTCGCGTAAAAAAGCCGATGTCGTCAAACGTGTCCACAAACGGATAAACGCCCGTCATCGGCAGCGCACCATGAGTCGGCTTTATCCCGAAGACACCGCATAAACCGGCTGGAATACGGATCGATCCATTGGTGTCCGACCCCAGCGCAAAACTGACCAGCCCGCCCGCAACCGCCGCCGCCGAACCGCCCGACGAACCGCCCGCAAAACAGGCGCGATCGTGTGGATTGCGCGTGATCCCCCACCGCGCGTTGTCGGTGACAAAGCCATAGGCAAATTCGTCCATGTTCAGCGTCGCGACGAGCACGGCGCCAGCCGCCTGCAACCGCGCAATCGCCACCGCATCAGCCGGGGCCGGGTCGGCAAATTCGAGCCGCGCTGCGCCTGCGGTGGTCGGCAGTCCCGCGACATCGAACAAATCCTTTACCGCATAGGGTACTCCGGCCAGCGCGCCCGGATCTTCACCGCGTGCGATTTTGGCATCAACTGTTGCGGCCTCGTGCAAGGCGCGGTCTGCCAGGCAGCGGGTCACTGCCAGCAGACTGTCCGACGCGTTGATCCGGCGCAATGCTTCCTGTGCGACGGCGACGGCCGACAGGCTGCCGCTGCGGACGTGCCCTGCGATCGTTGCCGCATTGAAATCGATCGTCATTGTCCCGGCTCTGCGGGTTGGCGCATGATCGCGATGTGGGTTTCCAGCAGGCGCACATTCGCGGCGACCCCCGGCACACAGGCCCCCGGCACATCCATATGCAGGGCATCGCCCACCGCCTTCACCAGCGCCTCGTCTGCCTGCTCTTGATCGGTCATCTGCGCCTCAGCTTTCTCGATAAGTCGAATAGGCGAATGGCGAAACCAGCAGCGGGACATGGCAATGCCCGCCATCGCCCGCCACGCCAAAATCGATGCCGACCACATCCAGAAACGGCGGATCGGCCAGCGCGACGCCCTCTACGCGGAAATACGCTGCTACGCCAAATTCCAGACGATAGCACCCCGCACTCAGCG
>JAYTHT010000046.1:0-1984 GCA_043732365.1 Novosphingobium sp.
TTGCAGATGAACACGTCGATAATTTTCAGTTCCGGCTCGTCCATCCCGCCATACAGGTGGTTCAGGAACATTTCCTTGGTCAGCGTGGTGCCCTTGCGCAGCGAGAGCAGTTCCAGCATCGCGTATTCCTTGCCGGTCAGATGCACCCGTGCGCTGTCGACTTCGACGGTCTTGGCGTCAAGATTGACAGACAATTTGCCGGTGCGGATGACCGATTGCGAATGCCCCTTTGACCGGCGAACCACAGCGTGAATGCGGGCGATCAGTTCTTCGCGGTGGAACGGCTTGGTCACATAATCGTCGGCGCCAAAGCCGAACGAACGCACTTTGCTGTCCATTTCCGAAATGCCGGACAGAATCAGGACCGGCGTTTGCACTTTGGCAACGCGCAGTTTCTTCAAAACATCATAACCGTGCATATCGGGCAGGTTGAGGTCCAGCAGGATGATGTCGTAGTCATACAGCTTACCGAGATCGAGGCCTTCTTCCCCAAGGTCGGTTGAATAGATGTTGAACCCCTCTGCAGACAGCATGAGTTCAATTGCTTTGGCTGTTGTCGGCTCGTCCTCGATCAGCAGAACCCGCATGGGTAAATCCCTTCTTGCCTTTACCCCCGAATGGCTTTTTCGCCTTCGCAGAGGTACGCGCCATTCATTAACCATATGAGCTATGAACATGAAAGGTTAATTTTTCATTGATCCGCCTGTGGATTCAAGCCCCTTGGCCGCAATTGTGTTAATGACGCGGCGGCGCGACGGAGTGGTCTGGACGCGGCACATCTTCGACTGCGCGCATGCGATCGCCCGCTGGTTCGGGCAAAGTGGTTTTGGTTGTCACCGGCACGCCGGTGGGTAGCGCCCCTGTTGTCAAGGAATTGGCAGGCGGGGCAAACTGCGCCTCGGCCAGACGCTTTTCCACTTTTATATGATGCCGCTGCGCCACCGTGCGGATGACCGCGCGGATGTCGCTGGCATAAGGCGCGTCAACCGGTGTGTCCTTTAATAAGGAAAACCACGCATTAATCGCGCGGCGGTGCTGACCGGCCAGATCCCAGCCGACCGCACGGTAATAGCGCGCGCGAGCATCTTTGGGGTCGAGCTTTATCGCCTCGTCAAAGGCAAGTCGTGCCTCTCGCGGCATGTGGCCCTGTGGATGGCGCGCCTGCAATAGCGCCTCGCCCAGAAACGACAGCGTGCGCGCGCTGGTCGGATCGAGCCGGGCCGACTGGCGCAGCGCATCGGCGCTTTGCGCGTATTGCGCGCGTTGAAAATACGACCAGCCCAGTGTGCGCCAGGCATCGGCGTTGTCAGGGGTCTGCGCCACTTCGCCTTGCAGGCGGGTGATCGCATCCTCGACCGAGGGCGCGGCGGTTTCGTGCGGAGCCGGTGCCATCGCCACAGGCATCCCGGATCGCGGCCGCTGGTTGCGATAAATCGCCACGCCTGACACCGAAATCGTCGCGACCACCGCAACCGCCACGCCAACGCGCAGCAGCGCGGTGCGCCAGCCGATCCCCGGGTCTACCCCGCCCGGACCGGCGTCATCCATTGCCCATTCCCCAATTGGCCCCCATTGCCCAATTCTTTATAGCCGGGCCATATGCCCCAGATGGAGCCGGTGGCAAGTGGCACCCTGCTCGGTTCATCGCACGCGCCCGCCTGCGGTTTGGTTTAGCGCTTTCTGGCGGCGCCGCTGGATGGAACTGCCCAGCCCGATTGCCTCACGATATTTCGCGACCGTGCGCCGCGCGAGATCAAAACCTTTGGCGCGCAACAGATCGACCAGTGTATCATCGGACAGCACGGCCCGGGCATCTTCGGCGGCGATCAGGCGGCGGATGGCATCCTTGACCGCTTCGGCCGAAACTGCGCCTTCGCCATCGGCCGAGGCGACGCCCGAAGTGAAAAAGAATTTCAGCTCGAATGTGCCGCGCGCGCAAGCAAGGTATTTGTTCGATGTGACCCGGCTGATCGTCGATTCGTGC
>JAYTHT010000047.1:0-6861 GCA_043732365.1 Novosphingobium sp.
GCGCGGGCGTAATTGCGGGCGTGGCTTCACCACGGACCTTGTCCGCGTCCGGTTCAACAGGATCGACCATAGGTACTATGCTCCTCAGCTGCGGCATCGCATCGGCACTGGGACCTGATCCCACGCCTGCGGCCTTTGCTGCACTGCACCATTAGTCCGGCCGCGCCTGCGAAGTCAAGCATTATTGTGCACTGCACCATAACGGTTTTGGCGGTTATCCGGCCGCGCTGTTTCAGCGCTGTCTGACATAGCGTCCGGGCGCGTCTTCGATCGCCTTGTCGCCCCGGCCCCCGGGCGCGCGGCGGCCTTTGGCGGGCACCTGTTCATCGCCAAATGCGCGGATCCAGCCGATCCAGTCAGGCCACCAGCTGCCTTTGGTTTCAACCGCACCAGCGATGAACTCATCCAGCGTTTGCGGCCCGCCATGCTGGTCGCCGGGGTTGAGCCAGTACTGGTATTTGCCCGCCGCCGGTGGATTGACCACGCCTGCAATATGCCCCGATCCGGCCAGCAGGAATTTATACGGGCCCGCCAGATACTGCGTCAGTTTCCACACGCTTTGGGCCGGAGCAATGTGGTCCTGCCGACCGGCCTGGATATAACAGGGGGTGGCAATACGGCGCAGGTCGATCGGCGTGCCGTCGATACTGAGCGAATTGGCCTCGACCAACCGATTGTCGCGGTACAGGTCGATCAGATATGTACGCAGCCAGCGAAACGGCAGATTGGTTGTGTCGCCATTCCAGTACAGCAGGTCGAATGCCGGATAGTCCTCGCCCATCAGGTAATTGTTGATGACGTAGTTCCACACCAGGTCCGATGATCGCAACATGTTGAACGCCATGGCCATGTACCGCCCGTCGAGAAATCCGTCGGTCGCCAGGTTTTCGATCATGCGCAACTGGCCATCGTCGATGAAATTCTTCAGATCGCCGGCCTGTTCGAAATCGACTTGCGCGGTAAAAAACGTGGCCGAGGCGACTTTGTCAGCCTGTCCGCGCCGCGCCAGCAACGCGAGCGTCGCGGCCAGCGTCGTGCCCGCCACGCAATAGCCGATCGTATGGACCGCCGGGACATTCAGCCGCGCGCGCACCAGATCGATTGCCTCAATCTGCGCCAAAACGTAATCATCCCACGCCAGGTCCGCCATGCCCGCATCGGCCGAACGCCATGACACGATAAACACCGTCAGGCCCTGCGCCACCGCCCAGCGGATAAAGCTGTTTCCCGGGTTGAGATCGAGGATGTAATAGCGGTTGATCCACGGCGGAAAGATCACCAGCGGCACGGCATTCACCGTGTCCGTCGCCGGGCTGTACTGGATCAGCTGAAACAGCGGCGTTTCATGGACCACTTTGCCCGGGGTCGCGGCGATATTGGTGCCCAGTTCAAAGGCATCTAGCCGGGTGTGGGTCAATTGCCCCTTGCGCAAATCGGACAGCAGATGTTCGACCCCGCGCACCAGATTTTCGCCCTTTGTTTCCATCGTGCGCTGGATCACCAGCGGGTTGGTCAGCGGGAAATTCGCCGGGCTCAGCGCCTCGGTCAGGACTTTGACCATGAACCGAATCTGTTCGCGCCGTTCTGGCGGGACACCGGTCACATCATCGGCCATCGCACCCAAACGCTCGGTCAGCAGCAAATATGTCTGGTGAATCAGCGCAAAAACCGGCTGATCCGACCATTTCGGGTCCGCAAACCGCCGGTCTTTGCGCGGCAGGTCTGCCGCTGGCTCACCCGTACCGATGCCAAACCGCCCCATCATCTGACCCCATAAGGCCAAACCATCATCCCACATCTGTTTTTGCGCGGGCAGGACCTTCGGCATTTGGGCGAGCCATTCACCCGACGCCGGGTTTGCGCCCGGGTTTGTACCGATGTCTGCAGCAGCCTTCGTCCACATTGTGCCCAACGCGGTCCAGTTCGCCGGGTCTGCAAAACGCGCCATCAGCGGTTCGATCCGCCCGGCCTGTTCGGCCCCGAAATCGAGCCACATCTTTTGCAATTTGGCCGCCGACATCGCCCAATGCTGCATGTCGCCAGGCTCGGGCGGGCTGATGGAGGTGCCGGCCATTGCACCGGTCATCAAAGGGGCAAACAATGCCTGCAACGCCGCGCCCTGTTGGCGCATCAGGTCCTCGATCACAAATGTGTCATCGGCGGTGTCATCGGTCGCCGGGGCCCCCATATCGGGAGCAGTATCGGGAGTAGCTCCGCCGTTTCCAGCCGCCTTTGCCTTGTTGCCCATGGAATCCTCTTTTTCCGTTCGGCTACTTCTATACCGGTCGTCGTTGCATATCCACCGCATGTCGTGCGGGCTCCAGGTTTTCATGCCGCTCTGTTTGGCGTAAGGGCATCAGGGCCCCAGCAATTCGGTCAGACCGCAGAAAGACACCATACTCGTGGACGAAGAATTCTACCGCATGAAGCGCCTGCCGCCCTATGTCATCGCCGAAGTCAACGGCATGCGGGCTGCGGCACGCGCCGGTGGGCGGGATATCATTGACCTGGGGATGGGCAATCCCGATCTGCCACCGCCCCGGCATGTGATCGACAAATTGTGCGAAGTGGCGATGAAACCGTCCGCACACGGCTATTCCGCATCGCGCGGCATTCCTGGCGTGCGCAAGGCGCAGGCCAATTATTATGCCCGGCGGTTTGGTGTTGATCTCGATCCCGAAACCGAGGTCGTGATGACGCTGGGGTCAAAGGAAGGGCTGGCCAGCCTGGCCACCGCGATCACCGCGCCCGGCGATGTCGTGCTGGCGCCCAACCCCAGCTATCCGATCCACACATTCGGTTTCATCATCGCCGGCGCGACGATCCGCTCGGTGCCGACCACGCCCGATGAACGGTATTGGGAATCGCTCGACCGCGCGATGCGCTATTCGGTGCCGCGTCCATCGGTGCTGATTGTCAATTATCCGTCGAACCCGACCGCCGAAACGGTCGACCTGGCGTTTTATGAACGACTGGTCCCGTGGGCGCGCGAAAACAAGGTGTGGGTGCTATCGGACCTCGCCTATTCCGAGCTGTATTTTGACGGCAAGCCGACGCGATCGATCCTGGAGGTTCCCGGCGCCAAAGACGTTGCAGTCGAATTCACCAGCATGAGCAAGACGTTTTCGATGGCCGGCTGGCGGGTCGGGTTTGCGGTTGGCAATACGAAGCTGATCGCGGCGCTGACCCGGGTAAAATCGTATCTCGATTACGGGGCGTTCACTCCGATCCAGGCGGCCACTTGTGCTGCGCTGAACGGGCCGCAGGATATCGTCGCCAAAAACCGCGATCTTTATCAAAAGCGCCGCGACGTGCTGGTCGAAAGCTTTGGTCGCGCCGGGTGGGACATTCCCAGCCCCCCGGCATCGATGTTCGCCTGGGCTCCGCTGCCCCCGGCGCTCCGCCATCTGGGCAGCCTGGAATTTTCGAAACAATTGCTGACCCAGGCCGGAGTCGCGGTTGCACCCGGCGTTGGCTATGGCGAAGACGGCGAAGGCCATGTCCGCATCGCGTTGGTCGAAAACGAACAGCGCCTGCGCCAGGCCGCGCGCAATATCCGCCGCTATCTGCAAAGCATGGGCGTCAACGCCACGGTAGCGTGAGGCTTGCCTAGCCGAACTCCGCTTTGGATCAGACAGCAAGCACTGGACTTGGAACGTATCCTGGGCAATTCATCGATCGATCAAATTGCCCGGGAACGACGTCATGCGCCTGAATTTTGCCGACCGCGTCACGGTCACGATCGAAAACCACGTCGCGCATGTGCTGCTCGACCGCGCCGACAAAATGAACGCGCTCGATGATGCCATGTTTGGCGCAATCATTGCGGCGGGCGATCATCTGCGCGCGGCTGCCGGTGTGCGCGCGGTCGTGCTGTCGGGTGCAGGGCGCGCGTTTTGCGCAGGGCTCGATTTGTCGAGCCTGGGCAATGCCGACCGTTGGAAAGACGGCGCGCTGGCCGATCGTACACACGGCATGGCCAACCGTGTACAATATACCGCGATGGTCTGGCGCGATCTGCCGATGCCAGTAATCGCGGCGGTGCATGGTGTGTGCTTTGGCGGCGGGCTGCAGATTGCGAGCGGCGCCGACATCCGCATTGCTCATCCGGAAACGCGGCTGGCGGTGATGGAGGTCAAATGGGGTCTGGTGCCCGACATGGGCGGATATTTGTTGTGGCGCGGCAATGTGCGCGACGATGTGTTGCGCGACATGACGTATACGCACCGCGAATTTAACGGGCCACAGGCGGTCGAACTGGGCTTTGCCACGCATCTGGATGCCGATCCGCTGGCGCGCGCGCTGGCGCTGGCGCATGAGATCGCGGGCAAAAACCCACACGCGGTGCGCGGCGCCAAGGATCTGTTCAACCGCACCCCGACGATGACGGATGCCGAGGTGCTGATGGCCGAAAGCGTCAGCCAGATCCCGCTGATGGATTCGCCCAACCAGATCGAGGCGGTGCGCGCGGGGATGGAAAGGCGCGCGCCGCGATTTGTCGATCCGGTGTTGGGGCCGGAATAAAGAATCCGATTGCCCTTCGGCCCGGCCTCGGCTAACCGCGCCGCTCTCTTGCTCCCTTGCGAAAATCACGCAGGGACGCTGCCAAGAGGCCCGATGGCGGAGTGGCCACGCACCGGATTGCAAATCCGTTTACCCCGGTTCGATTCCGGGTCGGGCCTCCAATTTTCCTTTCGCTGACATTCGCAGACGACTGGACAAACCCGGGAAAACCGCCATATTCCTACCCAACGCCAGCCGCTGGCGACCGCTGACAATCGGGGGCCTCCGTAACGAAATGGGGGCTTTCTCGGGGGCCTAGGGGAAGGTGGCAGGTGCAAAGGCCCCCAACCGCTGGGGCCATGGGATAAGCCGCCATGCTGACCGATACCGGGATCAAGAACGCAGAGCCGAAGGAGGCCCCCTACAAGATGGGCGATTCTGGGGGCCTTTACCTGCAAGTGACCCCGACCGGCGGCAAATTGTGGCGGCTGAAATACCGGGTGGGCGGCAAAGAAAAGAAGTTGGCGCTGGGGGCCTATCCCGCCATGACCCTGAAAGCGGCCCGCAAAGAACGCGACGCGGCGAAAGAGCAATTGGCGCAAGGGAACGACCCGGCGCTGGCAAAGCGGCGCAAGAAAGCCGCCGATCTGGCAGAGGCTGGCGATACCTTTTCAGCCGTGGCCAAGGACTACCTGGCATTTCGCCAGCGCGACGCCAAGAAGCGTTGGGCACCTGCCACGCTTGAACGCGCAACCCATATCCTGGGGCTGGTGCTGCCATCGCTGGGGGATATTCCCGTACGGCAAATCATGCCGATCGATGTCCTGAACGCGGTGCGCAAGATTGAACGGCGCGGCACACAGGAAAGCGCACGGCGCGCGCTGCAATTGGCAAGCGTGATCCTGCGTCATGGCGTGGCAACCGCCAAGCTGGACAGCGACCCGACCCGCGACATCAAGGACGCGGTGGCGACAGCGGAAACGAAGCATTTTGCCGCGATCACCAAGCCCGCGCTGGTCGGGGAACTGTTGCGCTCCATCGATGGCTATCAGGGGCTTGGCTTTACACGGCACGCTCTGTTGATTCAGGCCATGGTTTTCTTGCGCCCCGGCGAACTGCGCAAGGCGCAATGGCAGGATATTGATTGGGATGCAGCCGTGTGGTGGGTGCCTGATGATGCCAGCAACGAACGCGCAACCAAGACGCACAAAACCCATGTTTTCCCGATGGCGCGGCAAGTGGTGGAATTGTTGCGGGAGGTTCACGCGATCACCGGGCCAAGCGGTTTCATCTTTCCATCGGTGCGCACTATCACCCGCCCGATGTCCGAAAACACCATGAACGGCGCACTGCGGCGGCTGGGGTATCGCACCGACCAGATGACCGGCCACGGATTCCGCACCACTGCGTCAACGCTGCTGAACGAAAGCGGCAAGTGGAACCCCGATGCCATCGAACGCGCGCTTGCCCATGGCGACAGCAACGCGATCCGGGGGATTTACAACCGTTCGCCGTATTGGGCCGAACGCGCGCTGATGATGCAGTGGTGGGCCGATCACCTGGACACTCTGCGCACCGGCGCTGATGTGGTGTCTCTGCAAAAAGTACGGGGGTGAAGGCTCTGTAAACAGGTTGGCGCGTGTGCCGTTTTGACCGGGCAAGAACCTCGGCGTTCTCTGGTGACCGTTTTCTCTTGACTTGTAAGAAACTACCCCTCAAAACACTAACATCGCGACAATCAGGCAGCAAAAACCACTTGCCACCCCATCGCATGTCGACAGCCACCAACCCGCCCTGACCGGCGGGTTTTTTCGTATGAGGTTCGCCTATCGAGAATCACGCCTGTAGATCCGCCGAAGTCGCCTGAAATGGCAAACGGCACGAACCGATAATCGCCCGACAAATTACGACAAATTACGACAAATTGCGACATAGACCCCCTGCATAGGCCGCCTTCGGGCGGCTTTTTGCGTTTCTGGAGCATTGAAAATGAAGTCCAAACTCGCATTCAGCATTGCCGAAGTCTGCCAGCAAATCACTTGCGGCAAGACAAAGGTATACGAGTTGATTGCTGCCAATAAGCTGGACGCCCGCAAGATTGGCAGGCGGACCATCGTGACCGGGGAGTCCCTGGAGCGCCTGATCGCGGAGGGATGCTAAGCCATGAAACGAAAACGCCCCGCCGCGACGAACGGCAGGGCGATGGAAAAGCTTCACGGCGACTTCCATTGCCCGTTTACCCTCTCCACCTTTTGGGCGAAAGTGAACGCCAGCCGCTATGCGCTCACCATCGAAGCCGCTGCGCTTGTCGCGCTGGCGTTTGCAGGTGGGATATGACTGCGCATATTTCCGCTTATG
>JAYTHT010000048.1:0-6860 GCA_043732365.1 Novosphingobium sp.
AACGCGCCGGCAATATGCAGGACCAGCGCACCGATCAGGACATAGGCAGTCAGGGTGTGGGCCAGGCCGAGCTTGTCATGCCAGAAATCCTTGCTGGCATCGCTCATCCCGCCAAACAGCGGCAGGCGAAACCAGGGGATATTGCCATACAGGAACAGCGGATGCGACGGTGCGCCTTTCCACGCAGAATCGTGCAACCATCCGGCCAGCGGCACGATGACCATCAGCAGATACAACAAGTGATGCACGGAGGTGGACAGGATGCGTTCCCACGGCTTCAGGCTGCCCATCGGCAAAGGCCCGGGATGGCCGATTTTCCACAAGATGCGCAGCGTTACCAGGCCCAGCACAGTAATCCCGATCGACTTGTGAAAGTCGACCGCCGCACGGATCTTGTCGGGATGGGCTGCCTCTAGCGAATCAAACAGCAGCCCGTGCCACAAGTTGTAAATGATGCCGATGGCGACAAGCCAGTGCAGCGTAACGGCAATCGACGAGTAACGGCCGTTCAGCGGTCTTTCGGGCATATGGCAAAATCTCCAGCAAATTCTGTGTCACGAAATGGCAAAACCTGCCATGGCGCAACCGCCTGCAAGCGCAGGTTCATCCCAGATCACACAGGTTTCAGCAATGAGCATTCTCGACGCCGGATTCCGCGCGCTCTCTCCGCGCCTGTCGCCGCGTCCCGTGCCTTGGCTCGGGACCGCGCTGGGTTGGGCTGGGCCTGCGCTCTTTGTTGTGCTGTTTTGGCAAAGCCTGGTCCGTTCGAGCCTGTTCGGCTGGTCCGTCGGACTGGCTTACATTGGCTATGACACCTTTCTGTTGGCGTTTACCGCGATCCAACTTTGGCCATTGCGCCACTCGATGCGCTCGACCCCGATCCCGCCCGCCAATGCGCCTTATGCGACGCTTGCCGCGATCGTCGCCGCTCATAACGAAGACACATCGCTGCGCATTACGATCGATACGCTGATGGCGCAGGAAGGCCCGCCCGACCTGATCCTGCTTGCCGATGATGGATCGAATGACAACAGTTCAGAGGTCCTGCGCCGAGTCTATGGCCTGGAACAGCCGGGTCTGGGCCAATTGAGCGCGCCCTCACCCGTGTTGCCCGCGTTGCGCTGGCTACGCCTGCCCCATGGCGGCAAGGCGCGCGCGCTTAACGCTGCGATACCGTTGATCGATACCGACCTGGTGCTGACGATCGATGCCGATACATTGTTGGAACCGGGCGCGTTGAAAGCGATGCGCGATGCCTTTGCGGCGGACCCGCAATTGGTCGCCGCCACCGGCGTGCTGATCCCGATTTGTGGTAAACGGCCGGTCGAACGGATGTTTCAGTGGTTCCAACGCTATGAATATGTACGCAATTTTCTGTCGCGCTTTGCGTGGATGCAACAACACGGCCTATTGTTGATATCGGGCGCGTTCGCGGGTTTCCGGCGATCAGCGCTTGTCCGCGTTGGTGGATTTGATCCTGAATCGATGGTCGAAGATTACGAATTGATCCACCGCATGCATCGGCTTGCGCATGAAAACGGGCAGGACTGGCACGTGCGCGTGGTCGGCGGCGCGGTCGCCAGCACCGACGCGCCCGCCAGCCCGCTGGCGTTTATGCGCCAGCGCCGCCGCTGGTTCGGCGGGTTTTTGCAGACCCAGCACTGGAACCGCGACATGGTTGGCAACCCGCGATTTGGTCGGTTGGGCACGCGCATGCTGGTGGTCAAGGCGCTCGATACGGTGCAGCCGATTTACGGGCTGGTCGCGTTTGGCATTCTGATTGCGCTGCTCGTGCACGGAACTTTGCCGGTGGTGGGCGCGATTGTCGCGGTGATGCTGGCCAAAGTGGTCATCGATCTGACCTTTCATTTGTGGTCGATCACGCTCTATCGCCGCTGGACAGGGCAAAGCGACGGACTGGGTCTGGGCCCTGCGTTGATCGCGTCGATATTCGAACCGTTCACATTTCAGCTGTTGCGCCATGCCGGCGCGTGCTGGGGCTGGATTGCGTTTCTGGGTGGCGGCAGTGGCTGGGGCAAACAGCACCGGACAGCATTGGCTGACAATGGGGCCGACCATCGCGCCAAAGGCCGCGAACCAATTGTGCAACCTTAATCAGAAAGACGTGCTTCGCCCCCTGGTCCTTGGCCCCGCTGGCCCTAAAGCGCAGGGCCATGGCCATTTTCAGACACGGGGCGTTCCGGCGCCTGTTATTCGGCACAAACGCGGCGTTCGTGGTCGTACTGGTGGCGTAAACGCCGCTGGAACGCGCCGGGGCGGGGACACCCAGGGCGCCGGTCTGGGATGCGGGGGCGGCTGAACGCGCTGTTCCTGGTCACCCGCGACAACGAACGCGGCAACGTGTCTGGCATCGATACCAAGCAGGTGCTTCGCCAGATGTGGGCGGGCTGTGCGCCCCGAATGCTTACGCGTATGCCGGTTCCCACATCATCCCGGCGATCGCTTCGCGCGTAATCGCTTCGGGGGGAACTTGTGCGACGCCTTCGGCCATGGCCTGCCCTGCGACCGCACAGGCGATCCGCAACGCGACTTCGCGCAATGCGGTGATCGGGGGTAACAGGCCAGCGCCGCCGTCGCCGATTTCCGCGCTCAATTCGCTCAGGCGGCGCGCCGCGACCATGAACATGCCGTCGGTCACTTCGCTGGCGCGCGCCGCCAATGCGCCCAGCCCGATGCCCGGGAAGATATAGATATTGTTCACCTGAGTAACGCCAGCTGTACCAAACGGGCTGCCCGATCCAACGATCGCGCGGTCATCGCTCCACCGCAGGATATCCGCCGGATGCGCCTCTGCGCGCGAAACCGGGTTTGACAGCGGGAAGATCACCGGCCGTTCGGTCAGGCTGGCCATCAGGCGGATCGCGCCCTCGTTAAAGGCGTCGCGCTGACCTGATGCGCCGATCAATACGGTCGGGCGCACCTGGGCAATCGTCTGCTCCAGCCCGATGCGCCCGTTGCCGATCCGCGGCCAGCCCGCGACATCGGCGGGATCGCGCGCCAATGGCACTTGTTGTGGTGGCAGATCGGGCATGTCGGACAGGATCAATCCGTCGCGGTCGATCGGCCAGATCGTGGCGCGCGCGGTTTTCTCATCGACGCCTTCGGCCATGATCGCGCGGACCAGCATTTCGGCAATGCCACTGCCCGCCGCGCCCACGCCGTACAGCGCGACGCGTTGAGCACTGAGCGACACCCCGGTGATGCGTACCGCCGCCAGCAAAGTGCCTACCGCAGTGGCCGCCGTGCCTTGAATATCGTCGTTGAAACTGAGTAACCGATGCCGGTAGCGATTGAGCAGATCATAGGCGTTCTTGCCCGCGAAATCCTCCCACTGCAGCAGCACATCGGGAAAACGATCGTCGACCGCGCTGACGAATTCCTCCAGAAACGCATCATAATCGGCCCCGCGCACACGTTTCGCGTGCCAGCCGATATACAGCGGGTCGTTCAGACGCGCTTCGTTGTCGGTGCCGCAATCTAGCAGGATCGGCAGGACTTCTGCGGGATGCAACCCGGCGCAAGCGGTATACAACGCCAGCTTGCCGATCGGGATGCCCATGCCGCCCGCGCCCTGATCGCCCAGCCCCAGAATGCGTTCGCCATCCGACACGACAATCACTTTGACCCGGTCGAGTGCTGCATCGGCCAGAATCGACCGCATGCGGTTCCGGTTGGGCCACGACAAAAACAGCCCGCGCGGCCGGCGAAAGATCTGGCTGAACCGTTCGCACCCTTCGCCCACGGTCGGCGTATAGACTAGCGGCAACATGCGCGGCAGATCGCTGTGGACCAACGCATGAAACAGGATTTCGTTGGTATCCTGCAATTCGCGCAAAAATGCATAGCGATGGAAATCGCTGTCGAAATTTTCTAGCATCTGGCGTCGCCGATCGATCTGTTCGTCGAGCGTCAGGACATTGGGTGGCAACAGGCCGTGCAATCCGAAATGGTCGCGATCTTCCAACGAGAACGCGGTGCCCCGGTTGGTCAGCGGATCGTTCAGCAAAGCCCTGGCCAGAATATAGTCAATGGTCATGGGCATGCTCCTGATATGTGCGCGATTTACTGCGCTATGCCGTGATCATTGCAGAAGCAAGACGCCCTATTGCGTTAGCCCCGACCTGGGGAAGTCACCAGGTCTGGTTGCAGCAGGGATTGCCGTTCCAACCGACTTGCCAGGACGCGGGGTCGTGATGCGCGGCAGGCCGCCAATCATAAAGCTCGTCTGTTTGTGGCACCGTTCGCACACCGGTCCCAGTGCGCTGCGATGGACATCGTCCTTGCGGTGACAATCGATGCACTGCCCGCCAACTTTGAATTTATCGACCGATCCCGGATGGCATCCCACGCACGTCACCCGGACATGCGCGCCGACCAGTGGAAAGGTGGTTTTGGCATGGTCGAATGTCGCGACTTTCCAGGTCGTCTGGTTGTGGCAGCCCGCGCATTTGGGGCCATCGCTGCCTCGGTGGACATCGTCACGCAGATGGCATCCAACGCACGGCACCGGCGCCTTGTCCGGACGCACGGTTTTGGCGTGACAATCCGCACAGGCGATTTTGCGATGCGCCCCGATCAACGGAAACGCCGTGACGCTGTCGTGGTCAAACACGACCGTGCGCCAGTTGGTCGTCACATGGCATGATCCGCATTTTGGCCCGTCGGCGCCGCGATGGACGTCTTTGCGCGCATGGCATGATGCGCAATCGGTCGAAACGCCGTGCCATTGTTCTTTGACATGGCAACCGGCACACGCCGTGGTGCGATGCGCCCCGGTCAGCGGATAGTGCGTGCGATCGTGGTCAAATGGCAAGACATCGTGCCAGCGCGCGGTCGTGTGGCACGACTGGCAAGCCTGCCCCAACCGTCCCTGATGGACATCGGCGCGCGCATGACAGCTGGCGCAGGCCTGCGGCGTTTCGCGATATAGCTTCATCCCGGCATGGCACGATGCGCACGCGGTGCGGATATGTCCGCCGGTCAGGCGATAGGCGGTCTGGGTGTTGTGGTGAAAATTTGTCCGGTCAAACACCGTCAAAGGCGGTTTGCCAGCTTTGTGTTCGACATGGCAGCCGCTGCACGGCATTGCCCGCGCCTTTGGCACCAGGCCATGCCAGCGGGTGTGCGTGGCGATGTCGCGGGCAATGCCGGTGTGACAGGCCAGGCATTGTTTGTCCTGCGCCTGGCGATGAAACGACAGATGGCAGGTGTCGCACCGCGTTTCCAGCCGGGCATGCGCAGACGACAGCGGCCCCGGGCTGACCATCCGTTCAATCACCGTTTCGGCGTATGCAGCCCCCCCCAGTAGCAAGCACGCGAGCAAGCCCGCGATTACCAGACGCAGCAGCCGGCGCATCAGTACGCATGTGCCATATAGACATGCACGATCACCGCCATCACCAGCACGAGGCACAGCGGCGCATGGCAATAATGCCAGGCCTCGGCCCAACGGGCCCCATTGCGTCGCGCCGGGCCGAGCAGATACCGTGCGATCAAGCCACTGGCGACGACCAGCCCCATCACACCCAAGGCAAAGCTGCTGTTGATCGAACCCCAAGCAAACCGTGCATGGACCAGCACCAGGACCGGGCCAAACAGCCCGAGGACGACGTGGGTATTGTACCACCACGCAACCGTAACCCGCGCCTGCGCCCGGCGTTTGCGCCACGACAGGCCCACCGCCGAAACCATCATCAGCGTCCCGGCAATCCCGATCAGATAGCCCGGCCAGCCATGCGGATCGAGGGCAGCTTCGCTTCGCGTCATCCAGCCCCAGACCAGCCCCGCCAGAACCAGCGCCGCGACCAGGCGATCGACCCAGGCACCACGCAAACGCGTGGCATGATCTGCCCCGCCGTTCCCGATCGTTTCTGCCGCGCCGTCCATGACAATATCCTGTTCCGCGAATCCACCCCTGTTCCGGGCAAAATTCCGGGCAAATGCTGTGATGCCAGATTTTTCTGGCAATAGCTGATCTTTTGACATCTTTTGGTCCAACAAGGGCATGCGTGCAAACAAAGGACGACGCCACCACCCGATGATCCCGACGCTGTTCCTTGTCCCCATTTATGCACTGCCGCTGGCGCTGGCGATCGGCGGCTGGTCATACCACCATGGCGCGCGAACCCGGCGCAATCGCGCGCTGCTGGCACAGAACCGCGCCGCCGGACTGGCCGAACCGCCCGGCCTGCATCCGGTGATCGATCCGGCGCGGTGCATCGGCTGCGGCGCTTGCGTGCGCGCCTGCCCCGAACAGGACGTGCTCGGCCTGATCGGGCGCACCGCCGCGTTGATCGAGCCATGGGCCTGCGTCGGCCACGGCACCTGCCGCGATGCCTGCCCGACCGGCGCAATCCAGCTGGTATTTGGTACGGCAACGCGCGGCATCGACGTGCCTGTGTTGCGCCCCGGCGGGCAAACCAGTGTGGCGGGCATCCACATTGCGGGCGAACTGGGCGGGCTCGGCCTGATCCGCAATGCGATGAACCAGGGGCGAGAGACAATCGATCATATTGCCAATGCGCTAAAACATGAGCGCACAAACGATCTCGATCTGATTGGCCGCGACCGGTTCGACCCCGACCTGCTTGATGTGGTGATCGTCGGCTGCGGCCCAGCGGGTATGGCAGCGGGGCTTGGCGCGATTGCGCATGGCCTGCGGTTTGTCGCGATCGATCAGGCCACTTTGGGTGGGTCTGTCGCACATTACCCACGCGGCAAAGTGGTCATGACGGCGCCCGCACACTTGCCGCTGATCGGCCAAGTCCGGCTTGGCAGCATCAGCAAAGAGGGCCTGCTGGCATTCTGGCAGGACGTGCTCGGCCGCACCGGGCTTGTAC
>JAYTHT010000049.1:0-1978 GCA_043732365.1 Novosphingobium sp.
AGCCAGCGGATCGGCACCGAATGGCAGATGAGCACCGACCTGCTGGCCAAGGACCCCGATACCGCCGCGATTTACCTGGACCATCACACAGCATGGGGCTGGGCATCGATTTTTCGCAATCCCGATCTGGCCAAGGCGTTCCGGTTATTGGGTGAAGGTGGGCGCGATGCGTTTTACAAAGGGCCGATTGCGCGCGCGATCGTGGCCAAATCGCAAAAGACCGGCGGCCTGTTCACAATGGCCGATTTTGACCAGATGCATGCGCGCTGGGTCGAACCGGTCAGCACGACATTCAACGGTTATACGATCCACGAAATGCCGCCGAGTACGCAAGGCTTTGCCGTGCTCGAAATCATGAACCTGATCGAACAATGCCCGGCGCGGCTCGGCCTCACGCGGGCGCAGATCAATCCCAAATCGGCCGATTTCTGGCACCTGATGGTGGAGGCCAAGAAAGTCGCCTATACCGATCTGATGCGATACAATGGCGATCCGGACTTTTCAAAAATCCCGGTCGCGATGCTGATTTCAAAGGACTACGCCGCAAAAAGCTGTGGCCGGATCAATATGGCGCATGCCGCGCCGCTTGCCCCGTCCGATGCGCCGCTCGGCGGCACCGCCTATATCACCACCGCCGATAGCGAGGGTAATGTCGTCTCGTTCATCTATTCGGTTTATAATTTCTTTGGGTCGGGCGTGACAGTGCCGGGCTATGGCTTCCTGCTCAACGATCGCGGGGCGGCATTCACGCTAAAGGCCGGCAGCCCCAATGTCATCGCCCCGGGCAAGCGGCCGTTTTATACGATCATCCCCGGTTTCGTGACACGCGATGACAAACCATTTGCCGCAGTCGGCGTGATGTACGGCGATCAACAGGCGCAAGGACAAGCCCAGGTCCTGACCAACATGCTGTTATTCGGCGCCAATTCGCAGGCGGCAGGCGATGCCGCGCGCTTTGCCCATGCGCAAAGCACCAACCGGCTGAAATTGGAAAGCCAGCTGTTTGACGCGATCGGGGCAAACCTGAAAGCACGCGGCCATGATGTCCATTCGGCCAACGGGTTCGACATGGGCGGCTATCAGGCGATCATGATCGACCCTAAAACCGGCGCCTATCGCGGCGCGTCAGACCCGCGCAAGGATGGTGAGGCGATCGGGTATTGAGCTTTAGGGGCCTCCGGCGGGCAAGGGTTATCACTCTTGCATCCCGGGTTCGTCGGCCATGGTGCGCGCCAACGCAGAAGACGCGCCAGGTAATGGGATGCAAGGGTGTAACCCTTGCCTGCCGGAGGCACCCTGTTTCAGGTCTATCGCAGCCCGCTATTGAACGCGCCCGTTTCCGAGCGCAGCCAGTCGATAAACTGTGCAACCGCCAGATTGCCCGCGCTGCGTGGCGGGACGATCACGTAATAGGCACCGTCTTCGGGCACGACCACCGGCAAACCTGCGGACACCAGGCGCCGTTCTGCCACCAGGTCGCCGGTGATCGAGCGCCAGCCGAGCATCACGCCTTGCCCGGCGAGCGCGGCCTGGGTCGCCTGGACATAATTGTTGAACCGCAAGTCGCCGCCGCGTCCGCGCGTCACGCCTGCGGTCTGGCAGTACCCGGGCCAGCTGCGCCACGATGCGGCGTCGACATCGACATGGATCAGCGGCAGCCCGTCCAGCGTATCGGGTGTAATCGGGCGCGCGGCGATAAATTCGGGGCTGGCGACGGGGTCGATGCGTTCCTGGAACAAATGGATCACTTCGCCGTCGTGCCAGCGGCCATGGCCATAGCGGAACATCACGTCGGCATGGGGGGCGTCGGGGGCGGCGTCGTGCGGCGTGGTCATGACGCTGACCGCGATATCGGGCCACGACGCGCCAAACCCGGCCAGCCGGTGCATCAGCCAATAAGTGGCAAAACCGATCGAACAGGACAGCCGCAACGATCCATCGCGGGCGGCCGTGATGCGGGCAATGTCGTCCAGCGCGG
>JAYTHT010000050.1:0-1960 GCA_043732365.1 Novosphingobium sp.
GGCCCTTGCCGTCGATATGGTATTGATACCCGTTGCGGCCCTGTTTGGGCAGCCTTGCGCCTGGGCCATAAACCGCCTTGATCATTCCGCCATCGTCGAACAACAGCGCGCTGAACGTTTGCAGCGAGCCATCGGTCGCAATCGTTTCGCCCTTGATATTATCGACCAAAGTGTCGGCGTGGGCGTGTGCCGACAATGCGAACATGCTGGCCGCCAGCAAAGCATGCCGCATCACTTCGTACCTCGGCGGGGCAAGCGCCGGATTAGCGCGCTGGTATCCTGCCGCCCGCCGCCCATCGCCTGCACATCGGCATAGAATTGATCGATCAAGGCGGTCATCGGCACGCTGGCGCCCAGATTGCGCGCTTCCTCGATGGCCAGACCCAGATCCTTGCGCATCCAGTCGATCGCAAAGCCAAAGTCGAATTCATCGCGCGCCATCGTGTCAAAGCGGTTGTCCATCTGCCAAGATTGCGCCGCGCCGCCGCTGATCGCTTCGAACATCTTATCGAGATCGAGCCGGGCGTTCTGGGCAAAGCGGATCGCTTCGGACAGTCCGGCGATCGTGCCCGCCAGGCACATCTGGTTGGCCATCTTGGCGGTCTGGCCCGCGCCCGATTTGCCGACATGGACCACGCGCCGGGCATAAGCGGTCAGGATCGGGCGGGCGGCGTCAAATGCCTGATCACTGCCGCCGCACATGATCGACAGCGTGCCCGCTTCGGCGCCCGATTGTCCGCCGGTGACCGGCGCATCGACGCACAACAGTTCCTTGTCGCGGCCCTCGACCGCGATCTGCCGGGCGATTCGCGCCGACACGGTGGTATGGTCGATAAACACCCCGCCGCGCCGCAAAGTATGAAACGCGCCATTGGGGCCGAGCACGACATCGGCCAGGTCGTCATCGTTGCCCACGCATGTGATTACCGCATCGGCGCCTTCGGCGGCTTCTGCCGGGCTGGCAGCAACGCGCGGGGTCAGGCCGGGATTGGCCGCCAGCCAAGCTTGCGCGCGCGCGGGCGTGCGGTTGTAAATGGTCAGGTGGTGGCCGGCCTGGCCCAAATGGCGGGCCATGGACGAACCCATCGTGCCAAGGCCGATGAAAGAGATATGGATTGGTGTGGTCGTTTCGGTCATATTGCGGTGTTTAACCGGTTTGTCCCGGTGTGCCAGCCTGTTTGATTGGGCTACCACCTTGCGTGCATTGGTGTTCGCACTTGCAGCGCAGGCGACCGGCGGCTAGCGCGCCATCATGTCCCTATCCCCGATTAAGCCAGCTTATCGTACGATTGCGCTCGGTCTGTTCTGGCTGGCGCTGGCGTTTGCCGTGACGATGGCGCTCCTGCCGCATCCTCCGGTGCTGCCGATCGACTCGCTGGGCGATAAATTCGAACACAGCCTGGCCTTTGCCACCCTCACAATATTGGGCGCGTTTGCGTTTCCCGCGATGCCGCGCTGGCGCCGGGCCGAGCGGTTGTCGTTTCTGGGGGCGCTGATCGAAGTGGTCCAGTCGCTGCCTGTGCTGCACCGCGATTGCGACATTCGCGACTGGATCGCCGATACGCTGGCCATCGTGGTCACGACCTTACTTATTACCCTGTGGCGCAAACGGCAGGGTTAGCGGCTTCCCGGGGTTAGCCGTTTTCAATCCGCACGCTTTCGATTAGGGGACATGACATGACAGTCCCCGTTCTTGCCGAACTCACACCGACCCTGACGCTTGATGATGTGCGCGTTGCCGCGACGCGCATCGCCGGGCATGTGGTGCGCACCCCCACTTTATACAGCAAGACATTGAGCGCGATGACCGGGGCTGACATCTGGCTGAAATTCGAAAACCTGCAATTTACCGCCGCGTATAAAGAGCGCGGCGCGCTCAACGCGCTGCTGCAATTGACCGATGAACAGCTCCGCCGGGGCGTGATCACGGCATCGGCGGGCAACCATGCGCAAGGCCTGT
>JAYTHT010000051.1:0-1946 GCA_043732365.1 Novosphingobium sp.
GTCGCACCCATCGTCCGCAATATGGCAATATCGCGCGATTTGGCGCGCACCAGCATGATCAGCGATGACAGGATGTTGAACACCGCGACCAGCACGATGATCGACAACACCACAAACATCGCCACACGCTCCACTGCTAGCGCCTGAAACAGGCTGGCATTCAGTGTTTTCCAATCGGTCAACACCGCTTTGCCTGCCAATTGCGCCTTGATTGGTGCCAGCGTCTGCCCAACCGTGTCGGCGTCAGTCGTCGTGACCTCGATCATGCCGATTGAATCGCCCGATAGCAGCAGCGTCTGGGCATCCTTGATCGGCATCACGACAAACGCGTTGTCATAATCATAGACGCCGATTTCAAAGATCGACGCAATGCGATATCCGATCTGCCGCGGCACTGTGCCAAACGGTGTCGACCGCCCGGCAGGATTGATGATCGTGATCGTATCGCCGATCTGGACGCCCAGATTTTCGGCAAGCCGCGATCCGATCGCAACCTGGCCGGCGCCCGGCTGAATATCCCTGAACGATCCGGCGACTTTCTTTTGCGCCATGCGGGCCAGATCGGCCTGGGTGTTGCCGCGCGCGATAATCGCCTCGACCCGGCCGTTGAATGTCGCCAGCAGCGGCTGTTCGATCAGCGGTGAAGCGCGCGTGACGCCGGGCGTTGCCTGCAATTGTTTGACCAGCCCCTGCCAATCTTCCAATCGGCCGCCATAGGCATTGATCACGGCGTGGCCGTTCAGCCCCACGATCTTGTCCATCAATTCGGCGCGAAACCCGTTCATCACGCTCATCACGATGACCAGCGCGGCGACGCCAAGCATGACCGCGACCAGACTGATGCCGGCAACCAGCGCGATAAACGCTTCGCTGCGGCCCGGCAGGATATAGCGCCGGGCAATGGTCCATTCAAAAGGTGTCAGGAACAAACGATGCGTCACTTTCACGCTGTGCGACCAGTGACCTAGCATCTAGGGGCTCGGTGGCCCCGTGGCAATGCTGGCTTTTTCCGAGGCCAGCTTTGGGGCCAGCTTTGGGGCCAGCTTTGGGGGTGCCGCCTCAGGCCGCCGCCGCAAGTCGCGAACGCCCGCCACGCTTTGCCACGTAAAGCGCATCGTCTGCGCGCAGCATTGCGGCATTGCCATCGCCGTCGATCACCGCGATCCCGCTGCTGATGGTGACACACACCGTGCCGGTCGCGGTGACCATGTCCGTCACTGCGAGCCGGTTGACCAGACGCTGCACCACCTGGCAGGCCTGTTCGATCGTCGCACCGCGCAAGATCACAGCAAATTCTTCACCCCCGATCCGCGCGACCATATCACTGGCGCGAAACGATTTACGGGAAATTTCGGCAAATTCGACCAGCACGCTGTCGCCTGTCGCGTGCCCAAACCGATCGTTGACCTGTTTGAAATAATCCATGTCGATCATTGCGAGGCAAGCCGGTTCATCCGACGCCGCTTGCGCGTTCAAAGTGTCAAAGAACGCACGGCGGTTAGGCAATCCGGTCAGCGGATCGGTCAGTACGGCGCGGCGCAGTTCATCGATCAGGTTGTCGGCGCGTTGTGACATAGCCTTGAAATACGCGGCGCTTTTGCTCAATCGCGCAATTTCCTGACGCCGGCGCGCGCGTTCAACCACCAGCGGCAGCGAACAACATGCGATCAATCCGGCATACAACAGGCTCAACTGCAACCGATCCGCCGCCACGGTCAGCCCCAGCGCCATCGGCCCAAGCCCGGCCACGGTAAACGGCGCAGCAATCACAGCGACCAGCAAAGGCATCGTGGTGGCAATCAGGGCATCGGCCCAGATCGCGGCAAACACCGCAAACAAGAGGGGGGCCAGCAAAGTCCAGCGTGCATCCTGTAAAAACACGCAAACACACAGCAGAGCCATCGTCGCGAATATCAGAACCGCAACCAGCGCCCTGTTACGATCAG
>JAYTHT010000052.1:0-19214 GCA_043732365.1 Novosphingobium sp.
CTGGCGCAGGCGGGCGTGACGAACAGCTGGGTGTTTTTTGCCGCAATCCTGGCCACGCCGCTGTTTGGCGTAGTCGCCGATCGCTGGGGCCACCGCGCCACTTTACTGCTGGCGGGCGCCGCGCTGATGCCGGTGACATTCGTGCTGCTGGGTACTCTGGCCAGCCCGTTATGGGTGACGACGGTGATGATGGGCGTCAGTTTCTCGGTTATTCCGGCAGTGATCTGGCCGACGACGGCGATGCTGATCCCGGCGCAGCGATTGGGCACCGCGTTCGGGTTGATCAATATGCTGCAAAGCCTGGGGCTCGCCGCGTCCAACCTGATCGCGGGCGCATTAAATGACCGGTTTGCCGCCGGGCCGCATCACCCGGCGGGCTATACCGCGATGTTTGTGTGGTTTACCGCGCTGGCGACGATCGCATTGATCGCCGCCATGGCCTTCCGGCGCGCCAGCCGCACATCAGAACGTTTTTGACACGCCCACAAAGAACCCGCGCCGGGGGCCAAACGATGGCGCGCCAACGCCGACGCCCGTGCCGTCGCGGATTTCGTAAACCGCATTGGCCACGTTCTGCACATCGAGATGCACGTCATAGCCGCTGTCGGCGAATTTGTGCCCGACCGACATGTTGAACGTGACATAGCCCGGCAGCGCGGCGCCGTTGCGCACATTGGTGCCATCGGCCAAAATCAGATCGCGGCGCAATCCCGATCCATAAACCAGATCGGCGCTGACCCGCGATCCGGCCAGGGCGCCATCTTTCCAATGGTAGGCCGCGCCGGCCGATCCGGTCCAGCTTTGGTTATGATCCAGATAGATCCAGTGGTTGGCGATATAAGCGAGATCAATCGCGTTGAAATTGTACTGGTTGGAATCGATCTGCGTGCCCTGCGCCTTGTCGTAAGCCAGATTGCCATAGGCGCTGAGCCCGCCGTGCGAATAATTCGCCGTCAGCTCAACGCCATAGATCCGCCCTTTGGCATAGTTGAACGGGGTCAGGATGATCGGGGCGCCAAATTGGCCTTCATCGACCATATTGGTCAGCGTGCGATAAAATCCATCGAGCCCTAATGAAAATCGGCTGCCGATTTTCTGTTGAAACCCGGCATCCCAATAGTTTTCGCGCTGGGCATAGCTGGCGACATCCTGCCGCACATTGCGCGCAATCGTGGTGTTGGCGTCTTGCGCCAGATTGGCTGAGGCGATCAGCTCAAATGGCGCGGGCGAAAAATTGCGCGCAAACCCGGCGTGTCCGGTAAATCCGCCCGGCGGGCTCCACACCAGATTGATCCGCGGGCTTAACTGGCGTTCGTCGCGCGTGCCGTCATTTTCGTCAAAGCGCACGCCGTAATTCAGCACGACATGCGGCACCAGGTGCCATTCGTCCTGAATGTAGAGACTGTAAGTGCGCTGGGCGACATCGGTGAAATAGTTCAGCAATCCGGGTGGGCCGTTAATCGCCCCCATCTGATAGCCAAGCTCTGGCCGGGTCGGGTCATAGACATCGCCGGTCGTGGGGAACACGGCGGTATCGGTATAGCTGATCGACCGGTCCTGTTCGATCAGACCGCCAAACCGCAGGGTATGCGCATCGCCCAGCTTGTATACGCTGTCGAGTTGCGCACCGACCGAGATATTGCGCTTGCTGGCATATTGCGCACTGCCGTTGAACAGCAATTCGCCGGTGTAATCCGGGCGATAATCGAGCGTGGCGATCCGGCCAAACACCGAAACCTGGGACGAAAACGGCCCCGCGCTGTGCAACCAGCTGAGCGCGGCAAAGCCGAACGTCTGCAACTGTTGTTCGTTCAAGGCTTCGCTGGGGAACTGTGTCACACCGTTCACCGCCACCGGCTCGCCATGGACATCGGTCTGCGAACCGATCTGGCCGACCGGATTGGGAATCTGGTAATGCTGATTGGTATAGCCGCCGGTCAGCGAGATCCGGTCGCTGTCACCGATGATGCGATCGACATAGCCAAACCCGTTGAACTGGTTGGATTTGTCATGGATTGCGGTCGTGTTGCCAATGACATTGTCGATGCCCAGATTGGTATGCTTGTAATCGCCCGACACAAACCAGGTGGTCGCGCCCGAACTGCCCGATAGCTGCACACTGGGCTCGATCGTGTCGTGGCTGCCACCATACAGGCTGAACGTGGTGCTGTCTTTCAGGCCCGATTTGGTGGTGATGTCGATGATTCCGGCGGTGCGCAGGCCATATTGCGCCGGCAATGTGCCGGTGACCAGGTCCAGCCGTTCGATCAGGCGCGGCGACAGCGTCTGGCCAAACACCGCGACGCTTTCGGGAATGACCACACCGTTCAGCCGGTATTGCACGCCATTGTGTTCGTCGCGCACGTGGAACTGGCCAAACTGGTCCTGGCTGACGCCCGGCATTTGCAGGATGATATCCTGGATCGGCTGGTTGTCGCTGCCCGGCAGGTTCTGGATCGCCGCTTCGCCCAGCGTATAGACCGACGCGCCCAGACTGGGCTTTATGCTTTCGCGTGCGCTGTCGAGCCGATGCGCCGTAACCACGATCTGCGAGGGAGCCACAGGTTGCGCGGCCGCAGGGGCCTGATCAGCAGGCGCAGGATCGGAAGCAAGCGCTGGCGTTGCGATACAAGCCAGCGCGACCAGTGCGGTGCTGGCCAAAAGATGTCGTGAAATCATGGTCATGCGGGTGTCTTTGTGTCCGGGATGCCGAGAGAGTGTATATTTGCAGTATGTGATGTTATAGTATTACACAAGCATATATTCATGACGATTTGGTCAGGCGGATGGTGTGACGTGCGTGCCGGGATAGGGGCAAAAGATATATCTTTTCATCTTGTAAATCTTATGTTCCGATATATCTTAGATGCATTAACGCCGAGTCGTCAGGACCATTTGCTCTGTGAACCGCCTCATGCTCTTGCGCCGCCGCCATGGCCTTACCGGGCCCGATGAGGCTGGTCCAACCCCCCTGTTAAAAAGAACGCCAACCATGACCCAAACCTCTGTTTCTCAGGCGGAAATCATACGCCACCAGGTCACCCGCGTGCGCCACGAAACGCGCCGCCGCACGCTGACCATCGCCACGATCGAGGCGCTGGGCACCGACATGCGCAGGATCGGGTTTACCACGCCTGAACTGCACGATTTTGTCAGCGCCTCGTTCGACGATCATATCAAACTGTTTTTCCCCGATTCGACGGGTCAAATGGTCATGCGCGATTTCACGCCGCGCCGTTTCGACACGACTGCCAACACGCTGACGATCGATTTCGCGCTGCACGATTCCGGCCCGGCCACACAGTGGGCCGCCGCTGCAAAAGTGGGCGACACGCTCGACATCGGTGGCCCACGCGGATCGGCAGTCGTGCCCGATGATTTCGACTGGTATGTGCTGATCGGCGATGAAAGCGCCCTGCCTGCGATCGGCCGCCGCGTTGAAGAATTGCGCGCCGGCGTTCCGGCAATCACGCTGGGCGTGGTCGATGGCGCGGACGACGAACAGACGTTTGTGACGGACGCCGCATGGACCGGCCATTGGGTTCACCGCAACGAGACAAGCGCGACTGACGCTGAACTGCTGGTCGGCGCGCTGCAAAATCTCACTTTGCCAGCAGGCGAAGGCTTTGTGTGGATCGCCGCCGAAACCGCTGTTGCCAAAACGTTGCGCGCACATGTCCTGGACACACTTGGCCATCGCCGCGAATGGACCAAGGCCGCCGGGTATTGGACCAGGGGCCTGTCCGACGCTTCGGACAAATCGCTCGGCAGCTGATGCCCCCCCTTGCCCGGCTGCCGCTGCCTGCTAGTCCTGTATTCCTGTCACACAGGGATAATCGGGTAATGCAGGCAATCGGCAAATGGGTTCAGGCGATCATAGCGGGCGCGCTCGTCCTGGCGCCGGTTACGCAAACGGCGCTTGCCGCCTCGCCCGTGCCGGTTGCCGCCGATCACGGCATGGTCGTTACCGCGCATCGCCTGGCCACCGCCGCCGGGCTCGATGTGTTGCGCCAGGGCGGCAATGCGATCGATGCCGCCGTGGCGGTCGGCTATGCGCTGGCGGTCACGTTTCCAGAGGCGGGCAATCTGGGCGGCGGCGGGTTCATGACCGTACGGCTGGCCGATGGCACCACACATTTCCTCGATTTCCGCGAAACCGCGCCGGGCGCCGCGCGCGCGCAGATGTATCTGGACCAATCCGGCCACGTCATTCCCGGCAAATCGACGCGCGGCTGGCTCGCTGCCGGAATACCCGGCACGGTCGCAGGGATGGAATATGCGCGTACCCATTGGGGCACCCGCCCGCGCGCCGACCTGATGGCGGCGGCGATCCAGCTGGCCCGTGATGGGTTTGTGCTCGACCGGGGCGATGCCGAAATGCTGTTCGAAGACGCAGCCGAATTGCGCCAGGACCCGGCGACCGCCGCTGTGCTGCTGAACGCGGGCACGCCCTGGCACGCGGGCGACCGCATGGTTCAGGCCGATCTTGCACACTCGCTAGAGGTCATTGCCGAACACGGTGCCGATGCGTTTTACAAAGGGCCGATTGCCAGGGCCATGGTCGCGGGCAGCGCCACCGGCGGTGGCATTCTGACGCTCGCCGATTTCGCCGGATACACCGTGCGCGACATGAAACCGCTAGAATGCGATTATCGCGGCTATCATGTGATTGCCGCGCCGCCGCCCAGTTCCGGCGGAGTCGTGATTTGCGAAACCATGGGTATTTTGTCGGGCTATCCGATGGCGCAATGGGGCTGGCATTCGGCCGATGCGACGCACGTTTTGATCGAGGCCCTGCGCCGCGCGTATCACGATCGCAATGTCACGCTGGGCGATCCCGATTTCGTGAAACTGGATACCGCGCGGCTGATTTCGCCCGCCTATACCCAGACTTTGCGCGGCGGTATCCATATGGACCGCGCAACGCCGTCGCTTTCGCTGGGCGGCGTCACCGCCAGTGCAGAGGGTAGCAACACCACCCATTATTCGATCGTCGATGCGGCTGGCAACGCGGTCGCGGTGACATACACGCTCAACGACTGGTTCGGGGCGCATGTCATGGCGCCGGGCACCGGCATCCTGATGAATGACGAAATGGACGATTTTTCCGCCAAGCCGGGCGCGGCCAATATCTACGGCCTGGTCGAAGGGCCCAATAACGCCATCGCGCCGGGCAAGCGCCCGCTCTCATCGATGAGCCCGACGATCGTGACCAAAGACGGCCAGCTCGCGCTCGTGATCGGCACGCCCGGCGGCAGCCGCATTCCGACAGGCGTGTTGCAGGTCATGCTCAACATGATCGACCATGGCATGACTGTGACCGAGGCCATCGAAGCGCCGCGCATTCATCAGCAGTGGCTTCCCGATGAGACGTATTACGAGCGCTATGGCCTGTCCGCCGACACGCTGAACATCTTGCGCGCGCGCGGCCAGAAAATGACCGAGCGCCGCCATGGCAACCATATTGCCGCGATTGTCGTGGGCGGCCCGCGCATTGCAGGCGCCATGCAACCACCGCGCGATGACGAGGGGCTGGACATTGGCGCTGCGCATTTGTTTGGCGCAATTGACCCACGTCTGCCTATGGGCTTGGCCGAAGGGTACTGAACGGGTAGGTTGTCACTATGGCGATGTTGCCGCTGCCCCCTACGCCGTTTTTCGGCAACAAGAACCGCGCGTTCTGGCGCCTGCAGTTTCTCGGCTGGATCGGGGCACTGTTGTTGCGCGGGATGTCGAGCCTGGCCAATGCGGTGCCGTGGTCATTCCTGATCATCATGATCATCGCCACGATCACCGGGTTTTCGATCTCGCTGATCCTGTCGGTGATCTATCGCGCGCTGATCAATCGCCGTGCGCTGGTCACTTGGGGGGTAACGGCGGTCGTGCTGGCGATCGCGGTGGGCCTGTACGCCTTTATCGATAGCTGGGTGGTCAGCCTGTATCGCACCAACGCCGGGTTCAGCTTTACGCAGTTGTTCCTGGGCGTGTTCTACCTTGACCTGACACTGCTCGGGGCATGGTCGGCGCTGTATTACGCGATCAATTTCTATATCCAGGTCGAGGAACAGAACGACCAGTTGCTCGTGCTGGAAAACCAGGCGACAAGCGCGCAATTGGCGATGTTGCGGTATCAACTCAATCCGCATTTCCTGTTCAACACGCTCAATTCGATCTCTACGCTGGTGCTGCTGAAACAGACCGAGCCGGCCAATGCGATGCTGTCGCGGCTGTCGTCGTTCCTGCGCTATACGCTGATCAACGAACCAACCGCGCGCGTCACCGTCGCGCAAGAGGTCGAAACGCTTAAGCTGTATCTGGGCATCGAACTGATGCGGTTCGAAGACCGCCTGCGCACAAATTTTCAGATCGAGGACGCCGCCTGCGACGCGCTGATGCCGTCGCTGCTGCTGCAACCGCTGGTTGAAAACGCGATCAAATACGCGGTCAGCCCGTTGGAAGACGGCGCCGAAATCACCGTCAAAGCGCAAGTGATCGGCCAAGTATTGCGCATCATCATTTCCGACACTGGCCCAGGGCTGCCGCCGGGCATCGATCCGGCGGACCTGTTTGGCGCAAATCACGACATGGGGCAGGATCTGCGCACCGAGCCGACCGGATCGACCGGCGTGGGCCTGGCCAATATTCGCGACCGGCTGTTCCAGGCTTATGGCGAAAACCAACGGTTTGACATTGCCACCGGCAACGAGGGTGGCGTGATCGTCACAATTGAATTGCCATTCGAAGCGCGTGAACTCGTGCATCAACCGGACCCTGTGCTCGCACGATCCGTCCCCACACAATCCGTTCAGCAAGCGCTCAACCCAATGGTGGCAATCTGATCGTACGCACCCCGATCACACCTGCTTAATCCAAGGAAACGCCATGACCATTCGCACGATCCTTGTCGATGACGAGAAACTGGCCATCCAGGGCCTGCAATTGCGCCTGGCTGCGTTTCCCGATGTCGAAATCATCGAAACGTGCTCCAACGGTCGCGAAGCGATTCGCAAGATCAAGACCGAAAAGCCCGACCTAGTGTTTCTCGATATCCAGATGCCCGGGTTCGACGGGTTTAGCGTCGTCAAAGGCGTGATGGAGCTGGAACCGCCGCTGTTCGTGTTTGTCACCGCCTATTCCGAACACGCGGTCAAAGCGTTCGAGGCCAATGCGGTCGATTACCTGTTGAAACCCGTCGACACCGACCGCTTGGCCGACGCGCTCGACCGCGCACGCACGCGGCTGGCGGAAAAGCGCGGGCTCGAAGAAGTCGAGAAACTGAAAATCGTGCTTGCCGAAGTTGCGCCCGATGCGGTTGCCGAAATGATCGACGACGCCGAACCCGTCGCGGGCCGCTTTGAAAAACTGATCAATATCAAGGACCGCGGCCAGATTTTTCGAGTCGATGTCGAATCGATCGAACGGATCGAGGCCGCCGGCGACTATATGTGCATCTACACCGGCGACAATTCGCTGATCTTGCGCGAAACGATGAAAGACCTCGAACGCCGCCTGGACCCCCGCGTGTTTCAGCGCGTCCACCGCTCAAAAATCGTCAACCTGGATCAGGTCCGCCAGGTTCGCCCGCATACCAACGGCGAATGTTTCCTGGTCCTGCAATCGGGCGCCGAAGTAAAAGTCAGCCGGTCGTACCGGGATGTGGTCGCCAGGTTCGTCCATTGACCAAAGGCAGTGCGGCGTCGGCGACAGGGTGATCGCCCACTACACCGCCCACGTGCTTTATGGCCATTTTCTGCATCAGTGGTTAAGACCGCACTCATGACCCAATTCGCTCTCCCCGGCTTTGACCTTGAAAGCTTCGTCGCGCAGACTCTGGCCGAAGATCTGGGCGCAACATGGCCCGGCGGCGGGCGCGATGTTACCAGCGAAAGCGTCATTCCAGCCGAGGCGCAGTTTGCCGGCGTGATGGACAGTCGCGACGCGGTGACCGTTTGCGGCCTGCCGATTGCGGCCGCGTTTATCCGTAAACTTGATCCGGCCGCAAAGATCGAACTGCTGGTCGGCGAAGGTGATGCCGCCCGGCCCGGCACGCCGCTGATGCGGATCGAGGGATCGGCGCGCGCCCTGCTGACCGCCGAACGCAGCGCACTCAACACCGTGCAGCACCTGACCGGGATCGCCACGCTCACGCGTCAGTATGTCGATGCGATGGGCGAAACGCATGCGCGGTTGCTGGATACGCGCAAAACCATTCCGGGCCTGCGCGTGCTGGAAAAGTACGCGGTGCGCACCGGTGGCGGGTACAACCATCGCATGGGCCTGTGGGATGCGGCGATGATCAAGGACA
Source organism: Novosphingobium sp. (assembly GCA_043732365.1). GTDB lineage: Bacteria > Pseudomonadota > Alphaproteobacteria > Sphingomonadales > Sphingomonadaceae > Novosphingobium. Next base: position 8,306 of record JAYTHT010000052.1, read on the forward strand.
ATCATGTGGCGGTGGCGGGCGATGTGGGAGAGGCGGTGCGCCGCGCGCTGCAGGCCGGGGTGCGCGATGTGATTTGCGAAGTGGACCGGATCGATCAGATCGAGCCAGCGCTGGTGGCCGGCGCAACGCGGTTGCTGCTCGACAATATGGGGCCGGCGATGTTGCGACAGGCACTGGCGCTCGTCGCGGGCCGGGTACCGTGCGAAGCGTCGGGCGGCGTGCGGCTGGACACGATTGCGGCGATTGCGGCGACCGGGGTTGATTTCATTTCGGTGGGGCGCCTGACGCAATCTGCGCCAGCCGCCGACATCGGACTGGATTTTACGCCGTTATGATCCGTCAGGTGTTCGTTCTTGGCCTGGCGCTCGTGGCACAGCCTGTCCTGGCACAACCGCTGTCATGCCAGACGCCAGCCACCGTCGCTGCGCCGCCCATTGCCCTGCCCGATGGCCCCGCGCGCAATCTGCCGATTACACATTATGTGCTCGCGCTGACCTGGGCGCCCGATTTTTGCGACACGCATGCGGGCACTTTACAGGATTTAGGGGGCGATGCCGCGCTGGAATGCAATGGCCGCGCTGCGCGGTTCGGCTTTGTGTTGCATGGCCTATGGCCCGATGCGGACGATGGCACCTGGCCGCAATGGTGCGCGGCTAGGGCGCCTGCGACTTTGCAAGTGCCTGCCGATGTGACGCGAGCCATGCTGTGCACCACGCCCTCGCCCGGGTTGATTGCGCACGAATGGGCCAAGCATGGCACGTGCATGGCCATCCGCCCGCAAGTCTATTTCGCGCAAAGTGCGGCGATGTTTCACGCGCTGCATTTTCCAGACATGGCGGCACTGGCGCGCCGGTCACAGCTGACCGTGGGCGATCTGCGTGGCGCGTTTACCGATGCCAACCCGCGTTATCCGCGTGCGTCGATCGGCGTGATGGTGGGCGGGGGTGTGTCACTGCAGGAAGTGCATTTGTGCCTTGATCGGACATTGCATCCTGCGCCCTGTGCGCAGCGGGGCATGGCGGATGGCGCGACGATTAGGATTACGCCGCCGGGGTGACAGGCGCCTGTTGCCCCTTCCCAGTTTTTCAGCGGCGGTCTTTGAAAAACGCGCGGAGCATCTGCGCGGATTCGGTTTCGCCAAGCCCTGTATAGACTTCTGGTCGGTGCAGCGCTGTTACCTGATCGAACACACGCGCGCCGTGTTCGACTGCGCCGCCTTTGGGATCGGGCGCGGCGTAATAGACGCGGGCGATGCGGGCATGGATCATGGCACCGGCACACATCGCGCATGGTTCCAGCGTGACCCACAGGTCGCATCCATCCAGCCGGTCCTGGCGCAAAGCCGTCGCGGCGGCACGAATCGCCAGGATTTCGGCATGCGCAGTCGGGTCATGGCAATCGCGCGGGCCATTATGCGCAGCCGCAATCACCACGCCATCCTTGACCACCACCGCGCCAATCGGCACGGCGTTTTCGGACGTCGCAGTCTGGGCCTGCGCCAGTGCGATGCGCATTGGTTCGGGCAAGGGCCAGCGGGTATTGATCATGCCGCGCTACTAGCACGCACATCACCGGCTTGCGAATCCTTGACTTCGTCTCTCGATTGGATAAGAGCCCGCATTCCGAATTGCTTCATATGAAAACAAGCGAGTTTTAAGCCATGTCGCGCATCTGCGAACTGACCGGTAAAGGTCGCCAAGTCGGTCACAATGTGAGCCACGCCAACAACAAGACCAAGCGTGTGTTCCTGCCCAACCTGCAGAATGTGACGCTGCTGTCCGAAATGCTCGACCGCAGTTTCAAGTTCCGCGTTTCGACCCACGGGTTGCGTTCGGTTGAACACAACGGCGGGCTCGACAACTGGTTGCTTAAAACCCGCGACGAATCGCTCAGCAAAAACGCGCTTAAAGTAAAGCGTGAGTTGAAAAAGACGGTCACCGTCGCCGCCTGACATGTTGGTGCAGCGCCTCACGGCGCTGCTCGGTCAGACAAGCCCCGTCTCGGCGGGGCTTTTTGCGTTGGTCGTCGCAGCCGCGATAGAGCTTTGCATTGGGCCTGATGGTTGTGTGAAGGGTGCCCCGCGGTGGATCAGGTCGGGGGGGCAAAGCAATCCGACCGCGGGACAAGGGCCAATTGGGGCCCGGTAGATGAACCGCGGATGAGCTGATTGCCCCCCCGCCCCCTCAATAGCGTTCGACCGTGACGTCCATGCGACGAAAGCCATGAACGAAGTTTGCGCGCACCCGTTCGACCGCGCCGGTAACATGCACGCGCAATCGCCGCGCGTGCATTTCTTCCAACAGCACTTTCAATTGCAGTTCGGCCAGACGCGCGCCGACACAGCGATGAATGCCATGGCCAAACGCCAGATGGCGCCGCGCATTTTCGCGGGTCACGATCAATTTGTCGGGATTGGTGAACACCGCCTCGTCACGGTTGGCTGAAATATACCACATCACCACTTTGTCGCCGGCGCTGATATGCTGGCCCAACAGGTCGAAATCGGCGATCGCGGTGCGCCGCATATGCGCCAGCGGGGTGACAAAGCGCAGGCATTCCTGCACCGCATTGGGGATCACCGATGGCTCGTTTTCCAGCACCTCACGCTGATCGGGAAACTGGTCGAGCGCGTGGATGATGCCCGACATCGTATTGCGCGTGGTGTCGTTGCCGCCCACGATCAACAGCACCAGATTGCCCATGAATTCCTGCGGGCTCATATGGTTCATCGCCGGTGAATTGATCATCATCGAAATCAGGTCGGGCGTGGGTGGTTTGCCCGTGCGTTCCATCCACAGCCGACCGAAATAGTGTGCCATTTCGTTCAGGATGCCAAACCGTTCATCGGCCAGCTCGCGGGCCAGAGTCAGCTCGACATCGCCCGCCCAATCGGACCAGAATGTCAGCAACCGGCGGTCATCCCAGGGAAACCCGAACAGGATGGCCAGCATCCCGGTGGTCAGCTCGATCGACACTTTGTCGACCCAATCGAACTCTTGCCCGATTGGTAACGTATCCAGCACCTGGGCGGTGCGCTGGCGCAGCTCGGTTTCCATGCGCAGGATTTCGGAAGGGGTAAATGCCGGTGCCACCGCGCGCCGCTGACCGGTGTGTTCGGGGCGGTCCATCGCGATGAACATCGGCAATTGCCGTTCGGCCAGCACGGCGGGATCGACGTGATCTGCCGGATCGCCGATCGTGATACCGCCATGCTGCCACCCCGACGAAAAAACATCCGGCAGCGATTCGACATGCAGCACCGCCTTGTGCGAAACGATGTTCCAGTAATCGCCATAAGGCGTGCCGGTCACTTTGTTGATCGGCGCGCGGGCGCGCATATCGGCAAAGATCGGCCCCCAGGTGTTTTTCACATAAATGTCAGACCGGCTGACATCCCACGGCTGGGTGTGTGTCGGCGTCGCCTGCGGATAATCCTTCAGCCACTGTTCGTACGCCGCAAATGCGCTGGGCGACTGGCGATACGTGAAATCGGCGTCAGGTGCGACTATGGTGGCCATCTGGAATCCTCCGGCAGGGGTCATCTGTGCCCGCTGTGTATCCGGAGTATTCCCGCAACCTACATCAGTGTCAATAAGCCAGTTACGCGGCCGCATCGACCAATTTGGCTGCGCGTTTCGGCGCTTTGCCCGATCCCGATTTCATCACATTGCGCCGAAACAAGGCGGCGCCGCCGCGCACCATGACCACAACACAAAGTGCCTGCCAGCCCAGTGCCAGGACATGCGGCATCAGCGACGGATGCTCGGCCGCATGCGCCAACATGGCATAAGGCGAACTGATCGGAAACACTTCGGCAAATTTCTCGATCCAGGTGCCCGGCCGCGCCAGCGCAAAGCTGGCCAGGAAAAACACGATCAACTGCATCATCGTGGCTGGCATTGACAGAGTCTGAACTTCGCGCACGGTGTTGGCCATGCCGCCGATCGTCAGGAACATCGATCCCAGCAACAGATAGGCCATCGAGAAATACGCAAAGCCGAGCGCCAGGAACAACGGCCAGCCCACCGCCGGCGTCACCAGAAACGGGATGTGGCGCGCGCCAAACATGACCATCACGCCATAGCCGCTGCCCCAGACCATGACACCGACCATGCTGACCGCGAGCATCGCAAACAGCTTGCCCATGAACAACGCGTCCAGCGGGATCGATGCGGCCAGGACCTCGATGATCTTGTTGGCCTTTTCCTCGACCAGGTTGGACAGCACCATCCCGGCCAGCAACATCGTCAGCAGGAACAGCAGCAATTGCCCGGCCTGCGCGGTGACGACTTGCCCGGAGTGTTCGTGCGCGGCGCTGGTCGCGACGACATCGGCCCGGATATCCGGGAAGCTGTCGGGCTGATCCGAACGCGCGCGCGCCGCAAACAGCGCAACCATGCCGCGCCAGTCGTCGATCTTCCCTTGCGTCCCGGTCATCACCGGGGCGTCGAGCGTACCGGTGATCACCGCCGACATCTGCCGTTTTTTCAGCACGGCGCGCGAATCGAATACGGTGCCGGGCTCCACATGCGCGATCACCTGCATATCGGGCACATTGCCCGTCATATGGTCGATCATGGCGTCTCGCGCCGCGACCAGCCGTTCCCCTTCGTGTGCCGACATCGCCACGCCGATTACCGCGCGATCAAGGTCATGCTGGACGCTGGCGCCGACCGCACCGGCAAAAAACCCGATGATGATCGGAAACAGCGGCCCGAGCAGGAAAAAGATGAAGGCGCGAGAAAACACCACCGCCACAAAATCGCGGCGCGCAATGACCCAGATCGCCTGCAAGCGGGTAGAGACCATCAGCGGCGCCCCTTTTTGACTTCGATTTCTTCGCGGTTTTCTTCGAGCGCGCGCGCAGCGGCTTCGCCCGCGATCGCCACAAATGCATCGTGCAACCCGGCGCGTTCAATCGACAGGCTGAGAATACCCGCATCCCCCTCGATCAACGCGCGCAACAGCGGCTCGACCCCGGTTTCGGGCAAAGTGAAATACCAGAACGCGCTACCGGTTGCCTTGACATCGCAACGTGCGTCGGCGGGCAATGCGGCGCGCCACAGCCCGTCGCGCACGCGGGTTTCCAGGCGCACTTGCGGGCGCAACCGGTCGCGGGCGACATCGACGGGACCGGCGAACGGCACTTTGCCCCCGGCGATGATCGCCACTTGGTCGCACATCCGTTCGGCATGGGCAATCACATGGGTGGAAAACAGCACCGTCGCGCCGCGCGCCGCCAGTCCGCGAATCATCTGTTCCAGCCGGCCCTGGTTGATCGCATCGAGCCCGGAAAACGGTTCATCGAGCACGACCAGATCGGGTTTGTGAATCAACGTGCCGATCAATTGCACTTGCTGCGCCATGCCTTTGGACAAGTGCCGGATCTGGCGGTCGGCCGCATGGCCCAGCCCCGCCTCATCGAGCATTTCGCGCGCCCGGACGCGCCCCTGCGCCAGCGGCACCCCGCGCAATGCGGCCAGGAACGCAATCGCCTCGAACGATTTCATCGAGGGGTATAGCCCGCGTTCTTCGGGCAGATAGCCGATCCGCCGCGCCACTTCGGTCGGGCGTTCAGTGCCCAGCACGCGGCGATAGCCCGCATCAGGATCGATAATGCCCAATAGCATGCGCAAGGTCGTGGTCTTGCCCGCGCCATTGGGGCCGAGCACGCCATAGATCGCGCCGCGCGGCACCGAAATATCCACGCCATCGACCGCGACCGTGCCGTCAAACCGTTTGACCAGTCCTCGCGCCTCGATCGCCAGATCCTGGCTAACCATTTCAAATGGCTGTAGATCGGCTTCCTTGCCCATCACGGCCAATTCCCCCACAAAGCTTGCTGTTGGTTCGTATCGCATGGACACGGGCATTAACTGTAAGCGATGAACGGACGGGACAGCAAGTTTGGTTAACGCCGCATCAGGATTTGCCCACAAGATCAAGTTGCAGGCGCATGATCTGGGCTTTGCCGCGTGCGGATTTGCCCCCGCGCACGAGGATCCGCTGCGCGCGCGCCGCCTGGAACAATGGCTGGGCGAAGGCGCGCATGGCAGCATGGAATGGATGGCGACCCGGTTCGAACACCGGCGCAGCCCGCAAGGCCTGTGGCCGCAGGCGCAAAGCGTGATCGCACTGGGGATGAGCTATGCCCCCGCCATCGATCCGCTGGCGCTGGCCGCACACGCCGAAATCGCGCGCATATCGGTCTATGCGCAAGGCGCCGACTATCACGACGTGGTCAAACGCGCACTGAAAGCCCTGGCCCGCTGGATCGTTGCCGAAGCGCCCGGCGCCGACGTCAAAGTCTTTGTCGACACCGCGCCGGTGATGGAAAAACCGCTCGGAGCCGCCGCCGGAATCGGCTGGCAGGGCAAACACACCAATCTGGTCAGCCGCGCGAACGGGTCATGGCTGCTGCTGGGGGCAATTTTCACCACGCTGGACCTGCCACCCGACACGCCGCATGTTGACCGCTGCGGGTCGTGCAACGCGTGTCAGGACGCGTGTCCGACCGATGCATTCCCCGCGCCCTATCGCCTGGATGCACGGCGCTGCATTTCGTACCTGACGATCGAACACAAAGGCCCGATCCCGCACGAATTCCGCGCGGCGCTGGGCAACCGCATTTATGGTTGCGACGATTGCCTGGCAGTGTGCCCCTGGAATTCGTTCGCCAGCGCGGCGGCGGTCAATCGCGCGTTTCTGCCCCGCGCAGAACTGGCCGCGCCGCGCCTCGCCGATCTGTTGACGCTGGATGACGCCGGGTTTCGCGCGTTGTTTTCGGGGTCACCGATAAAACGCATCGGTCGCGACCGGTTTGTGCGCAACTGTCTGTATGCCGCCGGCAACAGCGGTGATGCCACCCTGTTTCAGGCGGTCACCGCGCTGCTGTCCGATCCCGATCCGGCGGTGGCGGATGCCGCCGACTGGGCCCTGGACCGATTGGTCACAGCGCTGCAGGTGCCATAGATATCCGCCGTCCCGCGCTGCAGGCCCGGATCAGATCATCTCTTTCAGCAACACGGTCGCATCGGCCAGCCGCTCCGGCGCGATCACTGCGGCGGTTTCGATCAGTTTCTTGCCCTGAACATAGTCTTTTACCGCGTTGACGCAGTCGAGCGCGATGATGCGGCCCTGTTTCAGGTAGATCACCGAGAAACTGCGCGTGGCCGGGTCACCGCGCGTGACAGTGGCGTCATAGCCGATCGACAGGCCGACCGTCTGTAACCGCAAGTCATACTGGTTGGACCAGAACCACGGGATCGATTTATAGGGGACCGGGTTGCCGGTGATCGCTTTGGCCACGACGGTCGCCTGGTCGTTGGCGTTCTGCACCGATTCGAGGCGGATCGTGGCGCCATCGGCATAATCGTTGGCGTGGGCGGCGCAGTCGCCGATGGCATAGACATCGGGCAGGCTGGTGCGGCACCAGGCGTCGACATTGACCCCGTTGCCGCCCGTGGCGCCTGCCGCGATCAGCGGTGCGGTGGCTGGGATGATGCCGATGCCGACGATGACAATGTCGGCGGGTAGCACGTGGCCATCGGCCAGCCGCACACCGATGACTTTGTCATTGGCGCCGATCAGCGCTGACACCGCGACTTCGGTGCGCAGATCAACGCCGTGCGCACGATGTTCCGCTTCGTAAAATTTTGACAGCGCTTCGCCGGCAACGCGGGCCAGCACGCGCGGCAATGCCTCCAACACCGTGACATGCACGCCGAATTTGGTCAGCACAGCGGCCGCTTCGAGCCCGATATAACCCCCGCCGATCACCACCGCGCGCTTCGCCCCGGCATCGAGTTCGGACATCAACCGGTCGGCATCGGCACGCGTGCGCACCGCATGGACCCCGCCCAGGTCATGCCCGTCGAGCGACAGGCGGCGCGCATCGCCGCCGGTCGCCCAGATCAGCGCGCCATAGGCGTGGTCGGCGCCATCGTCGGTCGTTACGGTCCTGGCCTCGGGATCGACGGCAACGGCTTCGCGGCCGAGCGTGAAAGTCACTTGCTTGTCCGCCCAGAACGCAGCCGGGCGGATCATAATCCGGTCAAATGTCTTGTCGCGTGCCAGATATTCCTTGGACAGCGGCGGGCGCTCATACGGATATTCGGATTCGCGCCCGATTACTTCGATCGATCCGGTAAACCCATTCTGGCGCAGTGCGATCGCGGCTTGCGCGCCGCCATGTCCCGCACCCACGATCACCACATCCGCCATATGCCTGCCCTCTAGTCGAAGTCGGCACCGGCCCGCTCCCCCACCCGACAGCCCAACATGATAGTCTCGTGGGCGGTCAGGTGGGGGAGCGGGCCAGAACTCCATTACAAGAATGGGCCGACTTCGAAATTCGCTCTTTCACGAATTTCGCTCCAAAGCGCCGGATTGGCCAAATCTTGCGGCACGTCAACCGATCGCCATCAAATATGACCGCGATCGGCAAACTTTATGGCTCAGCGCATCAAAAGCGTCCGTGCCTGGCTGGCCAATTGCGCCAGCATCGCGGGTGCAGTTGTGCCCGTCGCTTGCGCCCGGGCGATCAGCGCGCGGAACTGGCCGACCGGGCCAGACTGCATGTCCAGCCATGTTGCCGTGTGTGCCGCCGGATCGGCGTGGCCCGCACGCGCAAGGAATTCCAACCGCATTTGCTGAAAATCGCGTGCGAGGCCAGCGACCAGCAGGCGTTCCCACGGATCCGACGGGCTGGCCCGGCTAGCCGCCTGTTGCGCCCAGTCGAGCCCGAGCGCGGCGCCCAGATCGGCAAAGGCGCCCGTCAACACGCTGGCGTCGACTTTGCGCTCCGCCGCCAGATGCGCCAGCCCGATCGCGCCGTCCATGTCAAACAGATGGACCACGCGCGCTGCAATTTCATCCGGAATGCCCGCTGCCACCAGTTCGGCGGCCTGCCGTAGGCCCTCGGTCTGCGCCTCTCCGCGCAACAGTTCGGCCGCCGTCTGTGACAGCAGTCCGACGCCGCCTGCCAGATTATCGATCAGGTCAGCGATTGCCTCTGTGCCGCGCCCGGCGCGCAGGACATCGGCGACATGCCCGCGCAAGGCGCGCGCGGTGCGGTCAAACATCGCGAGGCGCGCCTCTTCGGGCATTTCGGCATGGTCGAGCAGCGTCCAGGTCGTCTGGCAATCGAGCAGGCGTTCGGCCGTGACGAACGCTGCTGCGACCTGGGCCAGCGAACAGCCTTCTTCTTCGACCAGTTCGAACGGGTGCACCGGGCCCAGCCGGTTGATCACCCGGTTTGCCAGTTTCGTCGCGATGATTTCGCGGCGCAGACGGTGATGCACGATCTCCGTTTCATATGTTTCGTGCATCGCCTGTGGGAACGCGGCGATCAATTCACTTTCGAGCACCGGATCGTCGACCACGATGCTGTCTTCCAATGCGCGTTGCAGCGCCAGCTTTGCCGTGGACAACACCACCGCCAGTTCGGGACGGGTAAAACCCTGGCCCGATGCCGCACGCCGCCCATAGTCTTCGGATGAGGCCAGCCCTTCGGTCTTCCGATCCAGTTCGCCCGCATCTTCCAGCATGTCGATCAGGCGCAACAGCGACGGCACCGCAAGGGCACCGCCGCGTTCGGCAATCGACAACGCCAATGTCTGCAACCGGTTGTCGGCCAGCACGAGCCCGGCAACCGCATCGGTCATTTCGGACAACAGCATGACGCGACCAGCTTCATCCAGCTTGCCCGCGCGTTTGGCTGCGGCGAGCGCAATCTTGATATTGACCTCGTTGTCCGAACAATCGACCCCTGCGGAATTGTCGATGAAGTCGGTGTTGATCCGACCCCCGGCACCGCCTGCACCGACCAGCGAATATTCGATACGCGCGGCCTGGGTCATGCCCAGATTGGCGCCTTCGCCCACCACCCGCGCCCGCACTTCGCTGGCTGCGATGCGCACGGGATCGTTGGCCGGGTCGCCGACGGTGACATTGTTTTCGAACCCTGCGCGCACATACGTGCCGATGCCGCCAAACCACAGCAAATCCACGCGGCTGCGCAAAATCGCCGAAATCAAAGATTCGGGGTCGATTTCCGCCTGAGTCAGCCCAAGCATCTGGCGCACTTCATCGCTGAGCGGGATCGATTTCAGGCTGCGCGGAAAAACCCCGCCTCCGACCGACATTAAAGTACGGTTATAGTCGTCCCAGCTTGACCGGGGCAGCGCAAACATCCGCGCGCGTTCTTCCCATGATGCCGCAGGGTCGGGCGCCGGGTCCAGGAACACGTGGCGATGATCAAACGCGGCGACCAGCCGAATCGCGCGGCTGAGCAACATCGCGTTGCCAAACACATCGCCCGACATATCGCCCACGCCGATCGCGCGCACCGGATCGGCCTGCACATCGACGCCGAGTTCGCGGAAATGGCGCTGCACCGAAATCCACCCGCCGCGCGCGGTAATGCCCATCGCCTTGTGATCATACCCTTTCGACCCGCCGCTGGCGAACGCATCGTCCAGCCAGAACCCGTGTTCCTGGGCAATCGCGTTGGCGAGGTCGGAAAACGTCGCGGTGCCTTTGTCGGCGGCCACGACGAAATACGGATCATCGCCATCGCGCGATACGATCCCGGCAGGATGCGCGATCGCGCCCGCGACCAGATTGTCGGTCACTGACAAGAGCGCGCGAATAAACACCTGATAACTGCCGCGCCCTTCGGCCAGCCAGCCGTCGCGGTCGCGTGTGGGATCGGGCAGGCGTTTGGGATAAAACCCGCCTTTCGCCCCGGTCGGCACGATCACCGCATTCTTCACCCGCTGCGCCTTCATCAGGCCCAGCACCTCGGTGCGGAAATCGTCGCGCCGGTCGGACCAGCGCAAACCACCGCGCGCAATCGCCCCGGCGCGCAAATGAATGCCCTCCACGCGCGGCGAATAGACGAAAATTT
>JAYTHT010000053.1:0-1941 GCA_043732365.1 Novosphingobium sp.
TGTCCCGACATCGCGATCGACGGATCGGGATCGACCAGGCATTCCTGCAACCGGTCGGGATCAAACACGACGATACACGTGCCGCCGGCGACATCGCGCACGACCCCGATCGCGCGGCTGGCATTATCCAAAGCGCGTTGGCCAGCTGTGTCCGGGTTTGATTGCGACATGGCAGATTTCGTCGCCTGCTGATTCTGGCCGGCGGATAGGTGGCCACCTGGGGCACCACACTCCGGGCCATCAGATGCGGCACCGCCTGGTGCCTGGTCGAACCCGGGGTGCCTGCTCATGTCCGACATCAAACTTTCCCCAAGTGGCACGAACGCCGATTGAGCAAGGGTTAACCAAAAGTGGTTAAGGGCAAGCTAAGATACGTGCTTATCGAGTCGTCAAACCCGTGCGAACAACCGCCCCGCGATCCAGCCCATCGCGATCGACAGGGCCACCGCGCACAGGCCATAGGTCAGCCCGGCATGTTCGGCGCGGTCGGCGATCAGGCGGGCAAACCCCTGTTTATCGACGCGGATGCGAGTCATGCCCGACGCCAGCACGCGCCCGTTGCGCACCGCAAACGTTTCGGCGGTGTAATCACCGATCGGCACGCTGGACGGCAGCGCAATGCGCGCCTGATACAGCACGTGGTGGCTGATCGTGATCGCGCCGGGGGCTTCGTGATACAGCCCCATGCGCTGCATGTGATCGACCAGCCCATGGGCAAACCGCTGTTCCCGCGCCGGATCGATCGACCCGATCGGCGACAATTGCAGCCAGTCCAGACCCAGTTCATAGATCGCAGCGGTGCGCGGATCGACAATCTGCGTCAGCGGGCGTGATGACGCGACCGCATAGAACCCGGGGGCGGAGCGAAAGCTGTTGCTGGCCGCGTTGATCCAGATCCCCGCGACCTGCCGCTTTTCACGCACGACGACCGCGCGCGGTGGGCCTTCGACCACAACGACGATATCGTAATCGTTGGCACTTGACTGATTCCCGGGCGGCTGGCCCTCCGGCGTCAGGATCGCGCCATACAGCAGCAGATCGGCGCCGGTAAAACCCTGTTCGACGCGGATATCATGCTGCGATACTTCGGGCACCAGCACCGGCGCGACCGCCCTTTCTGCGCACAGCAACACCGCCGATGGCAGCAGCAACAGGCGCCAGTTCAAAACCAGAGCCCGATCACTGCGCTATTACCGTATAAATTTCATCGGGCCGCCAGCCGAGCCCCAGCCCCATGCGCACCGCCACCCCCAGCACGATCAGCGCCAGCACCAGCCGCAGCACATCGGGTTTGGCCTTTTGCGCCAGCACTGCGCCCAATTGCGCGCCCAGCACCGACCCGACCAGCAGCAGCGACGCCAGCACGAGATCGACCGCGCGCGTGGTCAGCGCATGCATCATCGTTGTCGCCATTGTCACAAACAGGATCTGGAACAGCGACGTGCCGACCACGACATTGACGCCCATGCCCAGAATATACAGCATCGCGGGCACCAGGATAAACCCGCCGCCGATCCCCATCAGCATTGTCAGAATACCTGTCGCCATGCCCAGCAGCAGCGGCGCCAAAGGCGAGATATACAGCCCCGACCGATAGAACCGCCAGCGCAGCGGCAGGCTGGCGACGAGCGGATGATGCCGCCGCCGCCGCGCGGAAACCGGTCGCCCGGTGCGCCGGGCGCGCACCGCACCCAGCGATTCGACCGCCATCAGACTGCCGATCGATCCCAGCATGATCACATACAGCAGGTTGATCGCGGTATCGATCTGGCCCATCGCCTGCAACAGCTGGAACAGCAGTGCGCCAAGTCCGGTGCCGATCACCCCGCCGACCACCAGCACACCGCCGATATGGTAATCGATCCCGCCGCGCCGTGCATGCGCGAGCGCGCCCGAAACGCTGGCGCCGGTTACCTGACTGGCGGCCGACGCCGCGGCAAC
>JAYTHT010000054.1:0-1939 GCA_043732365.1 Novosphingobium sp.
AGCGCCACCGGCACGGCGCCTGTCACCGGCATTGTCGTAAGGCCCAGATTGCGCACTTCGATCAGGCCGGTCACCCGCGGATGCGGGCTGGCCAGCAGCGTTGCGCCCACAGCTTCGAGCATGACCGCATCATCACCGATCAGCACCGCCCCCCGATCGATCAACGCCAGCGCCAGGCTCGATTTGCCCGTGCCCGGCGCCCCCTCGATCATGACTGCGCGCCCACCGATCGCCACGGCGGTCGCCTGGTGCGCGATCATTCCTCGTCCTCTTCGCTCAGCGGCGGCAGCGACAGGATCAGGCACGCGCCCGGGCTGCTATCGGGCTTGTCCTCGATTGCCAGCGTGCCCTCATGCGCCTCGGCAATCGTGCGCGCGATCGCCAGGCCCAGACCACTGTGGCCGCCGAATGCCTCGGCATCGGGGCGGTCGGAATGGAACCGGTCGAACACTTTTTCGCGTTCGGCCATGGCGATCCCGGGCCCGTCATCGCTGATCGACAGCACAACGCGTCCGTCCTGCGCGCTGACCCGCACTTCGACTTCGCCGTCGGGCGGCGAAAACGACACCGCGTTGTCGAGCAGGTTTTCCAGCACACGTTCCAGTTGCAGCCCGTCGCCCGCGACCCGCGTATCGCCTTCACCACAGCGAAACCGGATCGGGCATCCTGCGATGCCGGGCCGTGCCCCGCGCGCGCCGACGACATGCGCAGCCAACAGCGCCAGGTTAATCGGCGCGAATGTCGCGCGACTGAGCGCCGCGTCGATCCGGCTCGCCTCGGCAATTTCGCTGATCAGGCGATGGAGCCTTTGCACATCATGCGCCGCAATCGCCGATAACTGGCGGCGCAGCGCCGGGTCTTCCACTTTGTCCATCGCCTCGACCGCGCTGGCGAGCGAGGCCAGCGGGTTTTTCAATTCATGCGCAACATCGGCGGCAAAGCTTTCAACCGCGTCGATTTGTTGGCGCAAGGCATGGGTCATGTCGGAAAAGGCGCGCGCCAGCAGGCCGATTTCATCGCCCCGGTCGGGCAGGCGCGGAACGACCACTGCGCGGTCGCGCCCCAGCCGCACGCGCACCGCCGCACGCACCAGGGCGCGCAACGGCTGCACAATCGTGCGCGCCAGAAACAACGACAATTGCACCGATAGCAGCAGCGCCAGCCCGATGATGATCCCCAGCGTCTGCCGCGCATCGCGCACCGCCTGGGTCACATCGAGCGCGTTGCGCATCGACAGCAGCATTTCACCATGGTCCCCCACCGGGGTCGCGGCAGTGATCACCGGCGTGCGGTCGGGGGCATAACGCAAATAGACTTCGGTACGGCCCGATTTGCGCGCGCGCGCAATTTCGGGCCAGTTCGCGACGCCCGATTGGGGCGGTTCACGGTACTGTTCGACCGCCGGCGCGCCGACAATTGCGTCAACCCCGCGATCGAGCGTGCGCGCGGCAGTCTGATACCAAGGCTCGGTCGCCGGATCGACCATTGCAAAGGCCGGCAGCGCAAGCCGAAAGCTGTCCTCTTCCATCGCGCCGCTTGCATTATACAGCCGCAATTGCAGCGCCTGCGCAGTGCCGACCTGGGCCATCAACCGGCGGCGTTCGGTGGGCGCCGAATGGCTGAGCGCGGACGCGGCAATTTCGACTTCGGCGCGGGCCAGCCGAAACCGTTCATTGAGAAGTTGGGTGCGGTACGAATCAAGGTAGAAAAAACCGCCGGCCAGCAGCGCCAGCGCCAGCACATTGACCGCCAGAATGCGCGTGGTCAGCGACACCCCGCGCGTGCGCCACAGCCGGCGCCGGGTTGGGCGTACAGGCGCCTGGCGGGCGGGGCGATCAGGGCTCCGCAAAGCTGTACCCGGCCCCATACAGCGTATCGATCGCGGAAAACTGCTGATCGACCAGCTTGAATTTGCGACGCAACCGCTTGATATGGCTAT
>JAYTHT010000055.1:0-1937 GCA_043732365.1 Novosphingobium sp.
AGTCCGCACCCGCACGGCCAGATCTGGGCGAGCGATTTCGTGCCGAGCGAACTGGCCGACGAAGATCGCGAACAGGCCGCCTGGCACGATGCGCATGGCCAGGGTTTGCTGGGCACGGTGGTGGACCGCGAATTGGCCGATGGCACGCGCGTGGTGGCGGTCAATGCGCAGTGGCTGGCGGTTGTGCCGTTCTGGGCGGCGTGGCCGTTCGAAGTGCTGCTGATCGCGCGCGATCCGGTTGCACGGTTGCAAGACCTGGACGACACCACGCGCGATGCGCTGGCGCGGATGTTGCGCGTGATTACCGGGCGCTATGATGCGCTGTTTGACTGTTCGATGCCCTATTCGATGGGTTGGCATCAGGCGCCGGGCGCAGGTGATGCACCGCATTGGCGGTTACACGCGCATTTTTATCCGCCGCTGTTGCGATCGGCCAGTGTGCGCAAATTCATGGTCGGTTTTGAAATGCTGGCCGAACCGCAGCGCGATCTGACTCCCGAAACCGCCGCCGAGCGGTTGCGCGCGGTCAGCCCGGTCAATGGGGCGGTCGCATGATCGACGATCTGCCCAGCCGGCTCCACGCCGGATTCTCCGACACTTTTGGTGTCGCGCCGTCGATTACGGTGCGCGCGCCGGGACGCGTCAACCTGATTGGTGAACACACCGATTACAATGATGGCTTTGCGATGCCGATGGCGATAGCGCCCGAAACCCGCGTCGCGTTCCTGCCCGGACCGGGCACCGATTTGCGCGTGGTAGCGCTTGATTTTGGCGAAACCGACAGTTTTGATTCCGCCACGGTCACACCTTATGCCGCGGGCGGCTGGCGCAATTATGTGCGCGGGGTGATCGATGAATTGAACCGTGCCGGCGTATCCGTGCCGGGCGGCGCGCTGGCGATTGTGGGCAGCATTGCGCGTGGCACCGGGCTGTCGTCGTCGGCGAGTCTCGAGGTTGCGCTGGCCCACACGTTACTGGCTGCTGCGGCTCAGTATTGGTCGGCGCTCGACATCGCCCTGCTCGCCCAGCGCGCCGAATGTGGCTTTCCCGGGGTGCGCTGCGGCAATCTGGATCAGATCGCCAGCGCGGCGACCCGCGCCGGTCATGCCCTGTTGATCGATTGCCGATCGCTGGCCCTGCGCCAGATTGCCTTGCCCGGTGATATCGCGGTGATGATCGTGCAATCGGGGGTGGAACGCGGGCTGGTCGATGGCGAATACAATGCCCGCCGCATCGAATGCGAACGCGCCGCGCATGTCATCGGCGTGGCCGCACTGCGTGATGCCGACAAACCAATGCTGGCGGCGGCAAAAGGCCGGCTCGATGATGTGGCGTGGCATCGCGCGCGCCACATCATCGGCGACAATCGCCGGACGCTGGAGGCGGCCGATGCACTCGCTGCCGATGACCTGGCCACGACCGGGCGGTTGATGCGTGAATCGCATGTGTCGCAAGCCGACGATTTCGGCATTACCGTGCCGCAGACCGACTGCCTGGCGGCGCTGTTGAACGGCGCGATCGGCGATGAAGGCGGCGCGCGGCAAACCGGCGGCGGGTTCGGCGGTGCGGTGGTGGCAATCATGCGTGCGGACCGCGTCGACGCGGTGCGTCGCACAGTGGTGGGCGGGTATCGCACACCCACTGGCGGACTGCCGGACATCAGCGTCGAAACGCCCGCCGCTGGCGCAGGGATTATCGCTTGATGCGACGAGAAAAAATCGCGTCACGTCCTAGCGCACGATAAAGCGCACCCGGTCGAGCATGCGCCCGCTGGCGTCGATCAGCGTCATGACATGGGCGCCCGGAATCAAAGGGATCTGCACGCCCGTTCTGGCGGGCCCCAGGTCGTGCCTGTCCATGACCAGGTGCAGCCCGGCAGGATCCCCGCTCAGCGCCACGCCGATCGCCTGATGCCCGGCGGGAATGTCGGGATCCCA
>JAYTHT010000056.1:0-1937 GCA_043732365.1 Novosphingobium sp.
GGTATCACGCGCGGTAACCGTGAAATTTCGCGAATAAGGGGTTTCAGCCGGGTGCTTCGCATGGCATGGTTTTGCAATGCAAACATCGATACCCGATACTGCGGCCGAGCACATTGCGGCTGAGCACATTGCGGCTGACCATACCGCGCCTGCGCAAGCCGCACCACGCGCCCGGGTTCTGCCCGCACTGACCGGCGTGCGGTTTTTTGCGGCCGCGATCGTGTTGTTGTTCCACTATGGCGCGGGATTTTCCGACCGGGTTCACGCGCCATCCCTGGTCAGGCATCTGCTGCACAACGGCTTTCTGGGGGTCAGCCTGTTTTTCGTGTTGTCGGGCTTTATCATTGCCTATTCGCATTTTACCGAGAACCTGTCGGGGCCCGTTTTGCGCCGGTTTTATTGGGCGCGCGTGGCCCGGATCTACCCGGTTTATTTTCTGGCGCTGATGCTGGCCCTGCCGACACTCGCCACGCGGATGCCACTGATCGATGCTGCGGCCGTGCTGACCATGACGCAGGCGTGGACCCCGCCCGCCAGCCACCTGGGCTTTACCTGGGTGATGCAGGCATGGACGCTGTCAATCGAGGCGGCGTTCTATCTGCTGTTTCCGCTTTACTGGCCGTGGGTCCGGCGGCTGGGCCGAACCGGGATAATCGTGCTGGCGGGCATTTGCGCGCTGTTTATCCTGGCTTTCGCGGTTCCGCTGGTCAGCCCCGGGGTCGATACGGTGGCGCTGTTCGGCGTGACGCTGCCCCTGCCGATACCGGTATATCGCATGGCTGAATTCACGTTTGGCATGGCGATCTGCCAGATATTCGTGCGCTGGCCGCCGCGGGTGCACGGGCGCACGGCCGATGGGCTGGAACTGGGACTGGGACTGGCCATGGTCGCGGTGCTTGCCACCGCCGACAACCCGCATGCCAAAGCGCTGTTCACTGTCCTGACCGGGCTGTTCCTGCTGATCATCGCGCAAGGCGCAGGCATGGTTTCGCGACTGCTGTCGACACGTCCGCTGCTGCTGCTGGGCGGCGCCAGTTATGCCATCTATATCTTGCAGCAACCTATTCATTCGCTGTGCAGCATGATGGTTCGTGCGCCATACGATCAGATGATCAGCCCGGTGGTGACCATCGCTGGCGCAATTGTCGTGTTCCAATGGTTTGAACAGCCGGCGCGGCGCGCGCTTATGACGCTGGTCGGTCGTCCGCGCTGATCAATCCGCACGCTTTGCGCATGCCCTGCCAGGTTTCATCCAGACCCCACTGCGCGATGATGTCCCGGCTCGCCCGGCCCATGCGCGCGCGCATGGCGGGGTCGGTTGCGAGTTGACGCATCGCCCCGGTCAGTCCGTCCAGATCCCCGTCGCCGACGAGGAAGCCGTTTCCGCCTTCGATCACCAGATCGGGCACGCAGCCGCACCGTTCGCCGACCACCACGGGCAGGCCTGCCGCCATGGCCTCGTTGACAATCAGGCCCCAGGGTTCGCCGGTCGACGGAAACAGAAACACATCGGACGCCCCCAGCAGCGCAGGCATTTCCGCCTGATTGACGAAGCCTGCAAAATGGACCGACACTTCGGGATGCGTGGCGGCCAGGTCGCGCAATTCGCGATCCTGCTCGCCCGAACCGGCCATGACGAGATGCATGGGCACACCATCGCGGGCAAGGCGCGCCGCCGCAAGGATGGTCAGGCCAGGTTGCTTGCGCGCCAGGAATTTTGAAGCGAAAACCATGACCGGGCGGTCGTCGGTGCACCCCCACGACGCCCGCAATGCGCGTCGCGCATCATCGGTCAGCGTGCTGGCCTCGCGAAACCGATCGTTGTCGACCGAAAACGGCGCAGAAATGAGCTTGCGATCGGGTACGCCCCAATAGCGGTAAAATTCACGGTTGCGCCGGCCCGACACCAGCATCGCGTTGCAAGCGGCAAAAAATGC